>DAOUBN010000271.1:0-2676 GCA_034432815.1 Anaerolineae bacterium
TAGGTTGAAAAAAAATGGGGGTGGAGGGGGCCTTGCCCCCTCCCAGGGGGTTCGGGGGATGTGCCCCCGAAAGGATAAAAACTGGGGGCAAGCTGGCATCTCTTGAAACCCGCTTGCGAGTGGGAGGCCGAAAGCAGGCGTGGCCACAGGGAACGGGGTGGGGGAAAGAGGGGGTGCAGGGGGACGGAGTCCCCCTGACGGGGGGAAGTGGGGGGTGTCCCCTCACGAAAACAAAATTGGGGGCGAGTTGCCATCCCCTGAAACCCGGCCACGAGTGGGAGCCTGAAGCCAGGCTTAGCCGCAGGGAACGGGGGTGGGAAAAAGGAAAAGAGGCAGGGCTTTGCTTCCCCAGGCCTTTTGTGTTAAACTATAAAGGCCATTAAGGCCCTGGGGAGGAGAATTGCTTCGCTTCAGTGTCAACGGCCTTGTTTACTATACTTTCCCATCCTTCCGCAACATCACCTGCGCCTTCTTCACCCGCCTGGGAGGAGCCAGCCGCCCCCCCTTTGATTCCCTGAACGTGGGCCACACCGTTGGAGATGATCTGAACGCGGTGGAAGAGAACCATCGCCGCATATTCAAAGCCCTCGGAATTTCCAGAAGCCAGGTTGTAACGGCCCGCCAGGTTCACGGCCTTGAGGTGGCCCTGGTGGATGAGAGGCATGCGGGCAAAGTCGTTCGCGATGCCGATGGCCTTGTAACCTCCGCCCCGGGCATCTTTTTAATGCTCCGCTTCGCCGACTGCGTTCCGGTAGTGCTTTACGACCCTGTGAAAAGAGCAGTGGGATTGCTCCATGCGGGCTGGAAGGGGAGCATAATGGGGATTGCCTTCAGAGCTGTTGAACTCATGCGGGAAGCCTTCGGCTCAAGGCCGGAGGAGATCCTGGCGGGGATTGGCCCTTCCATAGGGCCCTGCTGCTATGAAGTGGGGGAAGATGTGGCCGGGCTCGCCCGGGAGTTCTTCCCCGATCCTCCCCTGACCTTTACTCCCCAGGGGAAAATGCACCTGGACCTCTGGGAGCTCAACAGGCGCTGGCTCCTCAGAGCGGGGGTCAAGGAGGTGGAGATAGCCCGTCTGTGCACCTTCTGCCACAGCGATGAATTCTTCTCCCACCGGGCCTCGCGAGGCCTGACAGGCCGCTTTGCGGCAGTAGTGGGCATAAATGGTGGCCCAGGAGGCGAAGCCCCTATGCCGGGGGTATGGGGGATGTGCCCCCAGAAAAACAAATCAAGGGGGGTGGAGGGGGCGATGCCCCCTCCCGGGGGGCGTGGGGGGTGTCCCCCCAGAGAAACCAGTTAAAGGGGCGAGAAGGCCACCCCTGCAACCCGGCCACGAGGGGGACCCTGAACCCGGCAAACCCTGAGCAAACGAGGGTGGGAAAAATCGGGGAGTGCAAGGGGCGGAGCCCATGCCAGGGGCTGAAAGGCCTGGCCTTTACGTGGCAAGGATATCAGCAAGGGCTAAGAGGGTGGTATCTATAGGCTTGCGCTTGGAGTATGCTTCTTCAAGGGGCGTTAGGACAATACGACCGCTCACTTCTCCGACCATCTTGTCGGTTTCGCCCGCAAGCAGGGCCTCAACCGCCGCCGCCCCAAGCTTGCTCGCAAGGACTCTATCCCTGGCCGTGGGTTTGCCGCCGCGCTGGATGTGCCCGAGCACTGTAACCCTTGATTCCAGGCCAGTCATCTCCCCCACGGTGCTGGCGAGCTGGAATGCCCCACCCGCCATATCTCCCTCTGCCACGACCATGATGCAACTCGTCTTGCCCATGCCGTGCCACCGGAGCAACTGCTCCGCGAGTTCTTGGAGGTCCGTGCTTACCTCAGGGATAAGGATGGCCTCGGCACCCCCTGCAAGCCCCACGTCCACGGCTATGAAACCGGCAAGCCTGCCCATCACTTCAACCCAGAAGATGCGTCCATGGGCTATGGCCGTATCCCTTATCCGGTCAATGGCATCCAGCGCTGTGTTTACAGCCGTGTCAAAGCCGATGGTGTAATCGGTGCCGTAGAGGTCGTTGTCAATGGTGGCCGGAATGCCTATTATCGGGATGCCTGATTCAAGGTAGAGTTTGTGGGCTCCCCTGAAAGTGCCATCGCCTCCTATGGCGATCAAGCCCTCAATCCCGGCCTCGTGAAGTTTCTGGATGGCCTTCTGCCTCCCGGCCTCCTCGTAGAATTCTTTGCTCCTGGATGTCTTGAGGATGGTCCCTCCGGTCTGAATGATGTTAGAGACCGACCTCCTGTCCATGGGGGTGAATTCGCCCTGGATCATCCCTTCGTAGCCCCGCATGATGCCGTAAACTTCAACGCCATGGTATAGTGCTGTCCGGACGACGGCCCTTATGCAGGCGTTCATCCCGGGGGCGTCACCCCCGCTCGTGAAAACCCCTATGCGCTTTATATCAATTTTGCCCCCCTGAAAGTAAAGCCACTTCTTCATGGTCGTCACCTCGCAAATTTGCATTGTTTTTCCTGCCTGCCCCCGAACCTGTGCGGGAAGCTTTCGCCCCCTGATTTTTTCCCACCCTCGTTGGCTGAAGGTTCGCCGGAGTTTAGACTCCCACTCGGAGGCGGGATGCGGGAGTGGCCTTCTCGCCCCGAATTTATCCCTGAGAAGAGGCGGGGGACACCCCTCGCATCTTCCGGCATGGGGGCTTCGCCCCCTGCCCCCCC
>DAOUBN010000272.1:0-3584 GCA_034432815.1 Anaerolineae bacterium
TTCCCTCTTTGCGCGGGGGTGGAGGGGGCAGAGCCCCCCCCCGGGGGGTCTGGGGGGTATCCCCCCAGAAAAACCAATCAAAGGGGCGAGAAGGTAACTCTTGCAGCCCGCCCACGAGTGGGACACTAAACCCTGGCTAACCCTCAGGAAACGAGGGTGGGGGAAAAGAAATGTTAGCCAGGGTCCGGGAGAACTATGGGGCGGGAATTATCGGGTCTGGGGATCACCGCAATGTCGCTTCCGTAAGCTTCCCTGAGGTTTTCCCGACTTATCACCTCCTCAGGCAAACCTGTAGCCAGGATCTTCCCCCCCGTCAGTAGGACAATCCTGTCGGCAAAGGAAGAGGCCAGATTGAGGTCGTGGAGGACAGCCAGGACAGCAAGCCTTTCCTCCTGCGCCAGCTTCCGGATAAGCCTGAGAATTGAAACCTGGTGGTGTATGTCCAAGTGAGTGGTTGGTTCATCCAGGAGCAGGATCTTTGGCTCCTGAGCCAGTGCCCTGGCCAGTATCACCCTCTGCTGCTCTCCCCCCGATAGCTCCCCGACAAGGTTGTCCCTCAGGTGCTCTACCTTGAGCCAGCGCATGGCTTTCTGCACAGCCTGCAAATCCCTCTCCCTGGGGATCCCGGGAAAACTCAGGTAAGGGGTCCGCCCCAGCATTATGCTCTCCCAGACGGAGAAAGTCGGCGGGATGTAAGCCCCCTGGGGGACAAGGGCGATAACGCGGGCGAGTTCTTTCCGCTTCCACCTCTGCAGGGGAAGGCCCAGGATTTCAATTTCCCCCGCCTGCGCGGGGAGTAATCCGGCTATGAGCTTGATAAGGGTTGATTTGCCGGCACCGTTGGGGCCTATCAGGCCCACCACTTCCCCTTCGGCCACGCTCAGGCTGATCCCCCTGAGCACTGGCCTTCCATCGTAACTGAAGTGCACCTCTCTGACCACCAGCGGCACCATTTATTCCCTCCAGTCAGAACGGGAAAATCTCCTTCTTGTAGCGGCGCAGGAGGTAAAGGAAGAAGGGGGCCCCAAGGAAAGCAGTGACCACGCCGATAGGCAGTTCTCTCGGAGCGAAAAGCAACCGGATGAACCCATCGGCCAGGATGAGGCAGATGCCGCCGAGGAGACCGCTCATGGGAAGGAGGAAGCGGTAATCAGAGCCCCAGAGTATCCGCACCATGTGGGGTATCACAAGGCCCACAAAGCCTATAACTCCGCTCACGGAGACCGCCGCGGCGGTGGCCAGGGAAGCGGCTGCTATAAGGGGGAGCTTGACCCTTTCCACTTCCACGCCCAGGGCCGCGGCCTGGTCCTCATCAAGCTGGAGGACGTTGAGGATGTGGGAGTAATAAACCATAACCCCGAAAGCTACAGCTATGTAAGGGATTACGGTCCTGATCTTCGCCCAGTCAGCCAGGGCGAGGCTTCCCATGAGCCAGCCAAGGAAATTGATGGTGGAGAAAGGCCCCCGGACGGAGAACATGAAGAAGGTTGTTGCCGAGGAAAGCAGGGCTCCCACGGCCACCCCTGCCAGGATCAGGGTGGTTACCGGGGCTTTGCCCCCCACCCTGGCCAGAGAGTAAATCGTGACGGTGGCCATGAGAGCTCCCACGAAAGCGGCCAGGGATACGGCATTCAGGCCGCCCCAGGAGAAACGCCAGACGAAGTAAATGGCTACCGATGCCCCGAAAGACGCCCCCGAAGATACCCCGAGGAGGTAAGGGTCGGCCAGGGGGTTGCGGAAAATGGCCTGGTATACAGCCCCGGCCACGGCCAGGGTCATCCCCACAATCCCGCCGAGCACGACTCTCGGAATGCGTATCTGGAAAATGATGGTTCCCCAGGTGGCTGGTCCCTCTCTGGCTCCAAGCATTATCTTAAATGCCGTTGAAGCCGGGATGCCGGCCGCCCCCCAGGTCACGGCTATGAGCCCGATGAAGGCCAGGAAGGAGGCGGCGATGGCCAGGGAGAGCCACCGCCGCCTCCTCAGGCTGAGCTTAACGGAAAGCATCGGGGTGAAGGGTCCTGGCCACGAACTCCAGGGCGTCCACGATCCTGGGGCCTGGCCTTGAGGTGATGTCCACCTGCTCCTGCGTGAGCTCAATGACTCGTCCTTCCCTGACGGCTGTTATCTTATCCCAGCCGGGGCGTTTGGCCACGTTCTCTGCTGATTCCCCATAAGGATGGTCAGCAAGAAAGATGAACTCCGGATCTGCGGAGATCACGGCCTCACTGGTGATCTGGAGGTAAGGTTGTCCTGTGGCGATATTTTCCCCTCCTGCCCTGACAATGAGATCGTGCACGAAGGAGCCCGGGCCGACAGTCCAGAGGTCGCTGGAGAGCTCCCAGAATACCCTGGGCTTCTTCCGGCCTTCCACAGCTTTAGCAACAGCGTCCATCCTCTTCTTCATATCATCCACGAGGGCTTTGGCCTCTTTTTCCTTGCCGGTCACCTTGCCCACAAGCTCTATGCTTTCAAGGACCTGGGGCAGGTCGTGGGCGTCCACCACCAAAGCGGTAAGGCCGAGTTTTTCCAGTTCGGGCAGGACCTGGGAGATGTGGAGGCTGGAGACGAGCACCAGGTCGGGGTTCAGGGCCAGGAGCTTCTCCATGTTGACGTCGGCGAATCCTCCCACTTTGGGCTTGGTCTGGGCTTCAGGCGGGTAATTGCAGAACTCGGTCACTCCCGCCACCCTGTCCCCGAGGCCGAGGGCGTAGAGGATTTCGGTTATGGATGGGGCGAGGGAAACGATCGCTTTGGGTTCGGCCTTAATGGTGACCTGGCGGCCTGCGGGGTCTGTTACGGTCATCGGGTAAGGCGAGGGGGTGGGGGTTGGAGTCGGAGGCAGGGGGGTAAAGGTAGGCGTTGGCGGAACGGGGGTAGGAGTTGGGGTTGGAGCGGGTTTGCACCCTGTTGCGGCGAGCAGGCTCGCGATGGCCAGTATGGCTACTGCTAAAAGGCCCAACCGCTTCATGTTTTACCTCCTTAAAGGGATTTGAAACAAAAAGCCCCCCTGCTGGCCGGGGGGCGAAACGAAAAACCCCTTGCCTGCGGAACAGACAAGGGGGAACTTACCGTTCCATTCCCCTGTGCTCGCAGGTTCCTGGAACCGGGTCCCGGAAACTCAAAGGATAAGTTTAACGGGACCCATGCGGCGAGGCAGGTATCCTGGCTCTCCTGTCCGGGGGTGCGGCCTTGAAGCCCCGGCCTTTTTTGCACCCTGGACAGGATTACAGTTGCGGCACAGCGCCGGCCTCTCTACCCGATGGGGCTTCGGGATAGATCACCGGACTTCCCCTTTTAAGGCCTGCCTTTCGGTCAGGCTCACCCCGCCGCATATTCAACTGGTAATGTGCGGGCTTATTATAGCACAGGGGAAAGGTTCCGGCAAATCGGCAGGGGAGTTAGAGGGAAGGGGCGGGGGGACACCCCCTGCAACCCTCCGGCGTGGGGGCTTCGCCCCCTTGCACCCCCTTTGGGAGACACCCCCCAGACCCCCCGGGAGGGGGCTTTGCCCCCTCCACCCCCATGAAAAGGGGGTTCAGGGGGACGGAGTCCCCCTGACAGGGGGGGGGGGGGGGGTCCCC
>DAOUBN010000273.1:0-4789 GCA_034432815.1 Anaerolineae bacterium
CCGGTGGAGCAATGCTTGCCCTCCTGATCCTCACCCTCCGTTGGCTGCGGGGAAGGATCATCATCCAGGGATGAGGGAAATTCTCGGCTTCGGCCACCCTGCAGGGGAGTTCTCAGGCGATTTACCAGCTACGGAGTCGCTTTTTGCAATCTTTACAGCCTTAAGCTGAGGAGGGAAAATGCGCAGGCTGCTCCTTTTTGCCGGGGTATGTGTCGCCTTCCTTGCCCTTTCCCTTCTGGCCCTTTCGCTCAATTCATCCATGGAAAGCGCTCCTCCAAGGCCCACACCCACGCCCATTGCCACCTTTCAAGAGGAGGAAGGGGTAACAGCCCTGGCTTTGCCGGACCTCATCGTTGAAGAAATCTCCTTCTCCCCTGACCCCCCTCTGGTCAACAGGCCAACTCAGATAATGGTGCGCATTAAAAACATCGGAGGGCCTCTTCCCATAACCAACAACTTCTACGCCGACCTCTACATAGAGCCGCCCCAGCCTCCTGCGGAAGGCCAGCACGGCGATATCCAGTGGCCTGTGCAGGCCGCCTGGGTCAGGAACCCGGGGCAGGCTTACACCCTGACAGCCCAGTATACCTTCACCCGCACCCGCTCTTTCAATATCTACGCCCAGGTTGACACCGATGGCTCCGTCAGGGAAGGGAACGAGGGTAACAACATCTTTTACCGCCAGCCTCCGGTGAAGGTTGTGACCTCAAAAAGCGTTCAGCACATCACCGCCCAGGATTTCCAGAAGGGCTTCTCCAACCTTGACCTTTCCCCTATCACCGGCCTTATCCGCCTCAACGCAGTGTATGAAGAGCCATGGCAGGAGCCCGCAATCTACACAGGAACCGATCGCATGGTGAACGACCCGGTTAATTCCATTAAATCCGAAGCCAGAATAGTGAAAGGGCCCCCCGACACCCTTTACGTGATCTGGACCGACGGACGCAACGGCCCCGTTTACAACAAGGACATCTTCTTCGCCTACTCCACTGACGGAGGCAACACCTGGAGCTCCGACATTACCGTCTGCGGAGCTTACGGCAACCAGGAATCGCCCGCCCTGGCCTATTACAACGGGAACCTCTACGCCGTATGGGAAGATTCGCGGAACGGCGCTACCAGGGGCTACGACATTTACTTCGCCTACTCCACCGATGGAGGGCGGACCTGGAACGAGGTCGGCCCCATAAACGATGACACCGGCAACGCCAGGCAGGTCAACCCATCCATCGCCGTCAACCCCGCCAACGGCCACATCTACGTGGTCTGGCAGGACCAGCGCAACGGCAACAACGACATCTACTTCGCCATGTCCACGGATGGCGGCCAAACCTGGTCCAGGAACGTCTTCGTCACCGATTACCCTTATGCCAGGCAACAATCCCAGTCAGCTCCGGCCATAGCGGTCACACCGCCTTCTCCCACCGCGCCCTCCGGAAGGATTTACATAGTTTGGGAAGACAACCGCTACGATTCAGGCGATATCTTCTTCACCTGGGGCGAAGAGTGTTCGGCTCCGGACTGCGCTCCCGCCACATTCCACATTGACCAGAAAATCAATAAGGATGCTGCAGGGGCACTTCAGAGCGAGCCAACCGTCTCCGTCTCCCCTGTCTACCTGAAGATAACCTACTCCCGGCAATTCTCGCCGGAAGACCCCTGCTGCCCTACCCCTGTGACTCAGACCGTTGCTTTCACGGCTTACTACCGGGGGAACGCCGTCCATTTCGCCTGGACCGATTACCGCGATGACCCCAAGGGCGATATCTTCTACGCCTGGATCTTTGATGATTATTTTGAGAGGGTCTGGTCCAGGGTTGAACCGCTTGTCGGCTGCGACTTGCTGCCACAGTTCCTGTTTTTCCCCGTCTATACCTGCGCGGAGTGCTGTGGCTGCACCCTTTACACCATCTTCGGGGATGTGAAGGTCAGGGGGCGGCAGATATGCCCCACTCCCGGATGCCTGGCTCCGGACAAGCCCCCCGCCGTTGAAGAGAACTTCGCCCAGAAAACCCCGGCCCTGGCCCCGAGATCCAACGTTGTGAATTACAGCTCAGATTGGGGGCTCGGCGTCGGCGTCCACATAGCCTGGGCCGATAACCGCAACTACGAGCCCGGGGTGAACTACGACATCTTCTTGGTCAACACCTGCAACCCCATCCTCCAGGCCCCGGAAAATGTCCCTATACCCTACGCTCCTTCTACCCTCTGCAAGCCATCCGAGTGCAACGAAAAATGCGAGACCAGAATTTGCACTGAATACCAAGTATGCGGCGAAAAAAAGCAGGCCTGCTTCTGCGCCGACTTCTACTTCGGAGACGAGTATACGGTTAACGATAACGTCAAGGTCCATGGCCTCCTCAACGAGAATTACCTGGAGATGGCCCCCGCCTCCGCAATCCAGGCCAGGCCTTCCATAGCGCCTTCAGGGAGGCAGGGGGGCTCCTGTGGTTGTCTCCTTGAAGCCCCTTACGTGGTATGGGAGGATAACCGCCGGACCGATCCCTTCGCTGGCCGCGAAACCACAAGGGATATCTACTTCGCAAAGCCCGCCATCAACAACAGAGGCCTATACATATCGCCCATAATAGACGTGGGGGCAAAGGCTAAATGGTATTTCATTGAATACTGGGGGGCTACGCCCCGGGGCACAACAATAACACTGCAGACGAGAACCGGAAACACCCCATGGCCCGATTCCTCCTGGACAGGATGGACCGGCTCCAGGTGCGCAGGGGGGAAATGTTATTACGATGGGCCGGCAGAGATTGTGAGCCCAACCCTTTCAGGCCCAACTGCTCTCTACCCCGAATCCCGATATATCCAGTATAAGGTGGAAATGGAATGCTGCGAAGGGTGCTATCAGGATTGCTGTCCCCCGTGCCTCAGTTCCTTTAAAATCCTTTACGAAGGAGGCCTGAACCAGGTTTACCTTCCTCTTGTCCTCAAAAACTACTGAAACGCAGGAGGTTTTATGCCCAAGATCGCCATAAGCGGGAAGGGAGGGGTGGGTAAGAGCACGCTGGCAGCCCTGCTGGCCTACATATACTCCCGCAGGGGGTTCAGGGTCATTGCAGTGGACGCAGACCCCGACGGCAATCTCGCCGTCGCCCTCGGCTTCCCCCAGGACCTCGTGGCCAGGCTCACCCCAATCGCCAGGATGGAGGAGCTGATTGAGGAGCGCACCGGCGCCAGACCAGGCTCCTACGGCGTCTTCTTCAAGATGAACCCCAGGGTGGACGATATCCCCGACAGGTTCTCCGTTGAGCATAAGGGGATAAAGCTCCTGGTCATGGGCACGATTGAAAAAGGGGGCTCCGGATGCGTGTGCCCGGAAAGCGTCCTCCTCAAGAACCTGGTGGCCCACCTCCTCCTCCAGCGCGAGGAGGTCCTCATCATGGATATGGAAGCCGGCGTTGAGCACCTGGGCCGGGCCACGGCCAAAGCCGTTGACGCCTTCATAATCGTTGTGGAGCCGGGCCTCCGGAGCCTCCAGACCGCCTTCGCCGTCCAGAAGCTCGCTGCTGACATAGGCGTGGAAAGGGTGTTCGTGGTGGGAAACAAGATCCGGAGCGAGGAAGATAAGGAATTCCTGAAGGCCAACCTCCCGGGCTTCCCTTTCCTGGGCTTCCTCTCCTACAGCCCCCTGGCTCTGGAGGCCGACAAGCTCGGAAAGCCCGTCTTTGAACTGGATGCCAACATGGTCCGGGAAGCCGAGGAGATCGTTAAGAACCTGGAGGAAAACCTCCGTGCCCGGAATTGAACTCAAGCCAATACCTCCCATCCCCGAAGATCCCCTCCTCCAGGCCAACCTCTTATCCGAAACCATCGGAGGAGGGACCAGCGCCATCGCCGCCCTTTCCAACGGACGCCTTTCGGCAAGCATATCGCCCTGGGCTGAACTCACCCACCTGAGATGGCCCTCCCTCTCCTTCTGCGATCACCTCCGCTACTTCACCGCTTACAGGGTTTTCGGCCTTCGGGACCTCCTGAGCTTGCTCCATGAGGAAAGAGCGCGCCCTTACGAAGTCCGCTGGGGGGAAGACGCCCCTTCTGAGGAATGGAGGCTATACGGCAGACCCCTGGAGCCTTACCCTGAACTCGGTTCAAGAGCGGGAGTCCTTACCCCCGGCTCCGGCAGGCCTTTCTGGCTCAACGACCCGGTCTGGAGCTCCCGGCGCCGCTACGCCGGCGATAACTCTGCCCTCCTCATCACCACCCTTTCCGGCCCGGCCTTCCTTGAAGTCGCCGACTGGATTGACCCGGAATGGGACCTTCTGGTCAGGATGCACAGGGTAGAAGGAGCGAGCCGGTTTTTCTACCACTCCACTTTCGCCCCCTCGCTCAAAATCCGGAAAGGCCTCTTCTCTTCTCCGGACCCGGGGGATGCGGGCTTCGGGGCCGTTTACTGCCCGGCCGACGGAATCGTCATCCACTTCCAGCCCCGCCGGAGAAGGCGACTCCCTGCAGGCGAGTGGTCTCCGGAAAGGCTGGACCAGGTTTACCCCGAGGGAGGGGTCTTCCTCGCCTGGGGCTTTGACTCCATGCCTTCTTCCTTTCAGGTCGGGGCCGACAGGGCCGGCAGGAAAGTGCCGCCTGACTCCCCGCCCGGAGGCAGACTTGACGCCGGGAACGGACTCCTTCAGGGGAACATCGCCTTCCAGGGGCCTGTGGATGCAGCCCTTTGCCTGGACCTGCCCGATCTCAAGGGCACTGTAACCGTCTTCATCGCTATCGGCTCCCCCCCCCCCGAAGCGGCGTCTCACATCCCCCCCGGCCCGGGGGGGCG
>DAOUBN010000274.1:0-1657 GCA_034432815.1 Anaerolineae bacterium
GGGAAAGGCGGCCGCCGCCCCCGCCAAAACCTGCCCCAACTGCGGTTCCCAGATCCCGGCCGACGCCAAATTCTGCCCCAACTGTGGGGCCAAGCAGGAGGCAGGGGGGTTCTGCCCCCAGTGCGGCTCCCCGCTCCCTCCGGGCGCCAAATTCTGCCCGAATTGCGGAGCCAAAGTGAGCTGAATTTTCGGGAGGGAAAATGCGCTCCGACGGACGCCCGCCCGATAAAATCCGGCCGGTGCGCATAATCCCCCGATTCATAAAATACCATCCGGGCTCGGTCCTCATAGAGCTCGGGGATACAGTGGTGCTGTGCGTGGCAACGGTGGAGAAAGCCCTCCCCGGGTGGCTGGTGGGCAAAGGGGAGGGCTGGATCACCGCCGAATACTCCCTTCTTCCCGGCTCCACTGCCGAGCGCACCCCCAGGGAGACAGGGGGCCTCAGCGGGCGAACTCAGGAGATACGCCGCTTCATAGGCCGTAGCCTCCGGGCTGCCTTTGACCTGGACAAATTCGGAGGGCACACCATAACCGTGGATTGCGATGTCCTCCAGGCCGATGGCGGAACCAGAACTGCCGCCGTGACAGGAGCCTATGTGGCGGTGGTCCTGGCCCTGCGGGAACTGAGCAGGAAAGGGCTCATCCCTCCCCGGGGAGCCGTTAAAACCCAGGTGGCGGCCGTAAGCGTGGGGATAGTGAATGGACAGCCCCTCCTTGACCTGACCTACGAGGAAGACTCCATGGCCGAGGTGGACATGAACGTGGTCATGACCTCAAAGGGGGAGCTGGTGGAAATCCAGGGCACTGCCGAGAGCAAGCCCTTCTCCCGGGAAGACCTCCAGACCATGCTGGACATGGCCTGGGCGGGGATTCAGGAACTCTTTCAGGCCCAGAGGGAGGCCCTGAAATGAAGCTTTCCCACCTTGATGAAGAGGGGCAGGCCCGCATGGTGGACGTGGGCCACAAGCCCGATACCGAGAGGGTGGCCGTGGCCAGGGGGGAAGTCCACATGAAGCCCGAGACCCTCCGGCTCATAAAGGAAGGCAACCTCCCCAAGGGGGATGTCTTTTCGGTGGCGAGGCTGGCCGGAATAATGGCCGCCAAGCGCACCCCTGACTTGATCCCCCTGTGCCATCCCCTCTTCCTCAGCCACGTGGATGTGGAATTGAGCATAAACGAGGAGAAAAGCTGCATTGAAATCACCGCCACCGTGCGCTCGGTGGGCAAGACAGGGGTGGAGATGGAAGCTTTAACCGCTGTGAGCGTGGCCGCCCTTGCCGTTTACGACATGGCCAAAGGGGTGGAAAAGCCCATCCGCATCCACAACATCCGCCTTGTGGAGAAGCACGGCGGAAAAAGTGGCGATCTGGTCCTGGAGTAAAGGCTCTCTCCCGGGGTGCTCCCCCAGGAGCGGGGGCGAAGCCCACTGGCAAGGGGTCTAGGGGGTGTGCCCCCAGGAAAAACAAATTGGGGGTGGAGGGGGCAGAGCCCCCCTCCCGGGGGCAACGGGGGGTGTCCCCCCAGAAAAATCAATTGAAGGGGCGAGTAGCCCCTCCTGCACCCCGGCCACGAGGGGGCCCTGAACCCTGGCGAACCCTCAGCGAACGAGGGTGGGAAAAATTGGGGGGCAGGGGGCGTGAGGGATGTGCCCCCAGGA
>DAOUBN010000275.1:0-4883 GCA_034432815.1 Anaerolineae bacterium
GAAAACCCGCCCACGAGAGGGAGCCTGAAGCCAGGCTGAGCCACAGGGAACGGGGGGGGGGAAAATGGAAAAGGGCGGGGGGCACCCCCGCATCCCCCGGAATGGGGCTTCGCCCCCTGGGAAAAGGCATGGGAACACCTCTCAGGCCTCCCGGGAGGGAAGGCGAGACCAGACAGGCCTGCCACGGAAATATATCGCCAGATTGACCAGAGCCATGGCTATCAGCCCCGCGGCACCCGTCACCCCCACCGTCAGGTCGTTTCCACCTTTGAGGAAGAAAAAGCCGATGCCTGCGGTCCCGTTCAGGGTGCCGTGCATGAGGGCGGCAGCCAGCACAGAACCGGCCCTGAGCCTTATGTAGCCGATTATCGGCGAGAGGAGCAGGCAGAAAAGGCACATCATGAAGACGCCCGGCACCGGATGCTGGGGGTAGTTGTGGCCCCTGAGGATGAGAGGGGCATGCCATATCCCCCATACAAGGCCGATCAGGGCCTGGGATCTCCAGAATCCCAGCGGCAGAAGCTCTCCGAAGAGCAACCCCCTCCATCCAAGCTCCTCCCCGAAGGCTGCCAGGGCGTTCACCGTAGCGCCGGCTATCATCCCCTGAATGAGCCCGCTCAGGACGGCAACCCACATCGGGGTGGCGGTGATCTGGGCTTTCAGGGCCTCCAGTTCTTCCGGCGAAAGCCCTCTGGCATAAGAGGCGATCCTTTCGGCAAAACCGCTCATATCGGAGGAGAAGCTCACCCCGGGGAAGGCCAGGCTCAGGATTGAAGAAGCCAGGGCGAGGATCGGGGGTAGGAACCAGGCTGCCAGGAACCACCGGTTGAGGGAAAAGGAGATGCCCAAAGGCCTTTTGATGGGTTCGCGGTAAATCACCTTCTGCACCAGGATGGCTGCGAGGGCCGGGATCCACATGTAAACAATGGCCACGGCCAGGGCTCTGGCGCTCCCGGCCCCCCATTCTCCCCCAAGGGCAAAGTAAAGGTAAATCATCCCCCAGCTCAGGGCTATTGTGAGCAGGGCAAAGATCAGGGCTTTCCGCATCCTCCACCTCTTCAGCGAAACTGGCTGGCTCAGATCAGGATCTTGCTCAGGAAGGCCTTCGTGCGCTCCTCGCGTGGGTTGGTGAAGATCTGCTCCACCGTCCCCTCCTCCACGATCTTCCCCGCATCCATGAAGATAACCCTGTCCGCAGCAGCTTTGACGAACCCCATCTCGTGGGAGACCACCACCATGGTCATGCCTTCCCGGGCGAGCTGGAGCATCACATCCAGCACTTCTTTTATCATCTCGGGGTCAAGGGCCGAAGTGGGCTCGTCAAAGAGCATGATTTTGGGCTGCATGGCCAGAGCCCTGGCTATGGCCACCCTCTGCTGCTGCCCGCCCGAAAGCTGAGCCGGATAAGCGTGGGCTTTGTCGGGTATGCCCACCTTCTCCAGAAGCTCCATGGCGATGCGCTCGGCCTCCTGGCGGGAGCGCTTCCTCACCACGATCTGGGCCAGGGTTATGTTCTCCAGGGCGGTGAGGTGAGGGAAGAGGTTGAACTGCTGGAAGACCATCCCCACTTCAGCCCTTATTTTGTTTATGTTCGCCTTCTCGTGGGTGAGAGGTATCCCGTCCACGATAATCGTCCCCCGGTCCGGCTTCTCCAGGTGGTTTATGCACCTGAGGAGGGTTGACTTCCCCGCGCCGCTCGGCCCTATTATCACCACCACCTCGCCCCTTTTGACCGAAAGGCTCACATCGTCCAGCGCCACCACGTGACCGAATCGCTTGTAGAGGTGCTCAATCCTTATAATCTCATCGCTCATCCCTTCCACCCCCTCACTTGACCTCAAACTCAACCCTTTTCTCCATTATCCGCACCAGCCTGGAGAAGAAGAGGGTGAGGAAAAGGTAAATGAGGGCCACCATGGTCCAGGTTTCCAGGCTCTCAAAAGTGCGGGCCATATACTCCCTCCCCCTTCTGGTGAGGTCCGAAACCGCCAGGACCGAGACCAGGGATGAATCCTTGAGGAGAGCCACAAACTCGTTGCCCACGGGAGGAAGGATCACCCTGAAAGCCTGGGGGAGAATGACGTAGCGCATGGCCTGGAAGTAGCTCATCCCGAGGGAGCGGGCGGCCTCCATTTGCCCCTTGGGGATGGATTCAATCCCCGCCCGGAAAATCTCGCTCATGTAAGCCCCGTAGCAAATGGAAAGGCCCATCACTGCTGCAAAGAAAGGCGAAAGCCTCACGTCAATCAGCCACTGCCCGACCCCGGCCAGAGCTGAAATCCCCTTGAGCTTATAACCCAGGATGTCCAGAAGCTGGGGCAGGGCGAACCAAATGTAAAGGAGCTGGACCAGAAGGGGTATCCCCCTGATGACCTCAACGTAGAGGGTGGCAATGCCGTTCAGGACGGGGTTCTTGGACAACCTCCCCAGCCCCCCTATGAGTCCGATAAGGAGAATAATGGCGAAAGAAGTCACGGTCAGGCCCAGGGTAACGGCCACACCGTCCAGGAGGAAGCGCAGGATGCGACCGAAAGGCTGGGGTCTGAGCTGGGCCAGGGCCAGGACCGTAACAAGGGACAATACAACCAGCACCCACCCTACCTCAAAGGTGATGCGCAACCTCCTGGGAAGTGCCAGCGCCCTTTCAGCTTCCGTTGCCATCACCCACCTCCGCTTTCCGGGACTTTCCTCCAGCGCTTTATCCCCCATGTTATTAACACCGCAAGGGGCGCCAGGATTAGGGAGACAAAGCCCACCGGAACCATCTGGAGGAGGTCAAGGTAATACTTGAAGCCCAGCCTCAGGTCGGGAACATACCAGGAGAAGCGGTAGCTGTAAAGCCAGAAGAAGATGAGGATCTGGAGGAGGAGCCAGTAGCCGGTGAAGAAGGCGTAAGAAACAGCTCGCTCAAAGGCTTCAAGGAGAGGCCTCCTCCAGGAGGCCAGGGTCAGCAGGAGGCCTGCCACCACGAAGGAGAGGGCTGAATCCAGAAGGCGCTCGTTGAAAAAGGCTTTTATCTGGGCCTCGGTGTTGAAGGCCGAGAGGGACCAGTTGTAGCCGCGCCCGAAGAAGAGAGCATTGTAGAAAGCAAAGTAGAGGAGGGAGAAGGCCAGGGGGACGAAAACGGAGCGGAGGCGTTTCCGGTAGTTCAGGAGGTAGAGGAGGGGGACAAAGGCGAAAAGCAGGGCCACAGGGAGCCTGAGGAGCCTTTCCTTCCAGAGCCTGCCCGCCCTTATGGATGCCGCTTTCGCGCTCACCTCCCGGTAAAACTGGGCGAAGGCACCCTCCTCGCCGCTGGCGAGCCTCTCCCGGTATTTTGAAAGGATGTCGCCTGCGAAGGGGGAGGAACCCAGAGCTTTGGCGTAAGCATCGTAGAATCCGGCCAGCTGGAGCGCGGCGTTCAGCCCCTTGCGCCCTTTTACCTCGGCCGGGGCCTCTATAAGCTCAAGGAGGGGACGCCCCTGCGAGTGGACCGGATAGGGCGTGCCCAGAAGGGCCGCCACCGTTGGGGCAATATCGGCCTGGGTCTGCTCGGTGTAGAGGCCCTTCCTTATGGGCTTGCCTTTGAGGACAAGGGGCACCCTGAGGACCGCTTCCTCCCATCCCCCGTGCCCGCCCCTGTCAATGTGGCCGTGGTCAGCCGTAACCAGAACCACGTCCTTATCGGGGTCAAGCTTCTGGAGGAGCTTGCCTATGAAGCCGTCCACCCGCATGGCTTCGTCCAGGTATTCCCTGCTCACGCCACCGTAATTGTGAGCCATGGCGTCGGTCCCCACGAAGTGGACGAGGATGAACCCGGAGCTGTATTTGTCCAGGGCCTCGGAAGCGAGGCGGTAAGTTTCCTCGTCCACTTTAGCCCACTCCTCAGGGGGCGCTTCCTCCGGCGGCTCCTCCACGATCAAGGCCTCCGTCAGGTAGGGGCCGAAGAGCTTCTTCCATCCTGGGGATCCCACCGCCACCGAAGGAAGGCCTGAGTCTTTAGCCACCCTGAAGAGGTTATCGGCCTGGACTGGTCCCTTATACCAGTTGGTGGTGACCCCGCTCACTTCCTGCCAGGCACCGGTGGCGATGACCGTCCAGCCCGGGTAGGAGAGGGAAGGCTGCCCGACCCTGACCACGAGGTCGGCTCCTTCTTTCCGGAGTTCATTGAGGTTGGGGAGCTTCTGAGAGGCATCTACCCTCAGGCCATCCACAACGATAAGGACGACTCTCAGGGCGAGGGGTTCGGAACCGCTTCCCCTGGGTAGCTGGGCCAGATACTGGCTCTTGTATTCCACCACCGAATTCCATCCGAGCATGGTGAGTTTCTGGGATAGGTATCCGGCTCCAGCCAGGATGATAAGGATCAGAACCAGAAGCAAAATTCTGGCTATGCGAGCCATAGCAAGTTCCCCCTGATGGTTTGAAGAAATTTTACCATACCCGGTGGAAAAGGAAAAGACGGGGGTGTCCCTCAAAGGGGGTGCAGGGGGGCGAAGCCCCCAGCCAGGGGGCCTGGGGGATGTGCCCCCACCCATTTTGACTCGGGGGTGGAGGGGGCTTGCCCCATCCCGGGGGGCATGGGGGTGTCCCCCCCGCTCTTTTTCTTTTTCCCACCCCCGTTTGCTACGGCTGAGCCTTGCTTCAGGGTCCCACTCGTGGGCGGGTTTCAGGAGGTGCCAGCTCGCCCCTAATTTTAGTTTTCGTGGGGGGACACCCCCCACTTCCCCCCGTCAGGGGGACTCCGTCCCCCTGCACCCCCTTTCACGGGGGTGGAGGGGGCGGAGCCTCCTCCCGGGGGCATGGGGGGTGCCCCCCCGCTCTTTCTTCTTTTTCCCACCCCCGTTTGCTGCGGCTGAGCCTTGCTTCAGGGTCCCACTCGTGGGCGGGTTTCAGGAGGTGCC
>DAOUBN010000276.1:0-5059 GCA_034432815.1 Anaerolineae bacterium
TCTTTCCCTGCGGGTGCGGGGTGTCTCCCTGGCGATGGTCCCCCTGGCCTTCTCCGAGTTCTTCTACATCCTGGCTGAAGCCACAGATTTCCGCCAGTATACCGGAGCCGACGATGGCCTGCACGGGATTTACCCCCCACCAATCCTGAGCCCTACCGTCCACCGGACCAACTTTTACTTTTTCACCCTGGCTTTCTTCATAGCGATGTATCTCGCTGCACACCGCCTGGTGAACTCGCCCACTGGCCAGGTGATGGTTGCGATCCGTGAGAATGAGCAGCGCACGGCTATGCTCGGTTACAACACCTTCATTTACAAGCTCATCGCCCTCATGGCTTCCGGGGTTATGGCCGCTCTGGCGGGTTCTTTCAACGTCCTCTTTAACCTGGGCATCACCCCTTCAGTTCTGAGCGTGGGCACCACCATAGAGGTTATAGCCATGACGATTGTGGGAGGGGTGGGGACATTATCGGGGCCGGTGCTGGGGGCGGCGATCGTGCACCTGCTGGGCTACTGGCTTAACCGGTTTTTCGGTCCGGCCTGGTTGCTGGCCTTCGGGGCCACTTTCGTGCTCATCGTGATATTCCTCCCCTACGGGATCGTGGGCACCTGGAGGGTCCGGAGCTTCCAGTGGAAGGAGACATGGAGGCGCTACATCAGGCTGATAACCTCCCGTCCTCCTCTCAGGTAGGCTGGTTTCACTGGCCTATGAGGCCAACTTCGGCAATGTAGCTTTCGTAGTTCCAGCCAGAGGCGTAGATCTGGATGGAAGTGATGTAAGCGGGGCGGGTATCTTTGAGTATCTCCATCAGGTTGCCGCTCTCGTAAGGGAACCAGACGCCAGCCGGTATCTTTTCCCCGTTCAGGATCGGCCACTTGAGGGAGGGATCGGGCTCCACGATGTAGAAGCCGTGGACCCAGAAGCGGTCAAAGCCGTAGACGTCCCTGTAATTGAGCCGCACCATCAGCGGGAATTCGGAGCTGAGGTAGCCCCCACCCGCCAGGCTCTGGTAGACAACCTTAACGTCAAAGCGCAGGTTCAGGTATTCGTAGTCCCGCACATCCTTCTCAATCATCTGGAGGACGCCCGTTTCGGTGTGGATCCCATCCTCGCCCCGGCGGTAGAGGCGCAGGACCTTCCGCCCCCGCTCTTCCACAACCTTCACTTCGCCGTCCTGAATGCCGGGGTCGTTCTTGTAGAGGACCACCTGCCAGTAGGGGAGGAGCGGCTCGCTGAAATCGCCGTTCTTTATCAGGTTATGGGCGGCCGGCAGTGGGGGAACTGGGGGCTTCCCCTCCTCCACCACCGTGCGCTGCCCTTTGAAAAGGGTCACAAGCTCCTCTTCAGGCCCCACCAGGGCTTTGCCGTCCCGGACGGTTATCTCGGTGCTTCCTTCGCCCACTTCCACTGAGTAGCTCCCCTCCCGGAAGGAGGCGAAAGTGTGAGGGGTTCTTACCTGGAAGGAGAGGGCCCTCTCCTGGTGGGCGGCCACCACCAGGCGCACTCTGCCCTTTTCAACTTTCAGGACGATCTGGTGAGGCCTGGGGCTCAGCGAGAACCTGGGGGAACGCATCTTCGTCACTTCCACTCTGGCTCTGCCGTAGATGACCGCTATGCTCCCGTCAAAGAAGGTGATTATTGCCCGCGAGGATTCGTCGGGGGTTTCAACCAGGCCCCCCTCCCTTATAGCCCTGCTCTCGGCAACCCCCAGCGGTTCGGCATAGGGCGATTCTCTGACGAAGACAGCGCTCCCTATCACCGTGACCGAGGCATTGTGGGCCACGGTGGCGTTGATCACATACCACCGGATGGAGAGGGGTATCCCGACTGCCAGGAAACAGAAGATGATGAAGGAGGTGATCAGGATGAACCAGGCGATGCGTTCTATATTGTGCCTCATCAGAAGCGCACCTTGAAGCTATCGTAAAGGCCCTGGAAAGGAAGCCATTCCGCTTCCACCTTCGTGACCACGGCGCTGGGCGGTCCGCGGTGCAGGAACTCCAGGAGCTTGCCCAGAGCCTCCTTTTCCCCTTCCGCATCCACCTCCACAGTGCCGTCGGGATTGTTGCGCACCCACCCCTTTATCCCCAGTTCCTGAGCTTTGAGGCGGGTGTAGTAGCGGAAATTCACCCCCTGCACTATTCCGTGAACTCTGGCCCTGAGGCGAGCCATCTCCATAGCCCACCACCTCCTTCTCAAAAGCTGTAGAAGCACAGAAGGGTGCTGCCGTAACGGCGCTTTTCCATCAGTTTCAGGCTTTCAAGGGGGAGATCCTCGTATTCCTTGGGGAAGATCTGCGCCACCACCAGGCCGCCGGGCGCAATAGGGCGGGTCCTGTCCAGAAGGAGGAGGGTTTTAGCCCAGAGGCCTATGTATTGGGGCGGGGCAAGGTAAACTATATCGTAGAGCCTTCCTGCCCCGCGCTCCAGGAACTTGAAGACATCCCCCTGCACTATTTCCGCCCTGTTTTCAAGGCCAGTGCGGCGCAGGTTCTCCTGGAGTATCCGGATTACAGCCGGGTCCTTCTCCACAAAAGTAGCCCTGGAAGCGCCTCTGCTCAGGGCCTCTATGCCCACGCTGCCAGTTCCCGCAAAGAGGTCCAGGAACAAAGCTCCCTCCACTTTATCCCCCAGTATGTCAAAAAGCGCCGCCTTCACCCTGTCGGTTATGGGGCGGGTCTTCCTCCCGGGAACGGAGAGGAGCCTTATTCCGCCCGCTTCCCCGGCAATAACCCTCATGCCTTGCCCCTCAACTTCTCCCGCAGGAACCATAGCAGGGCGAGCAGGCCGACAAGTTCCCCCGCCACAAGCTCTGGATGCTCCCCTATGACCTCAATGTAGGCTTTGCCGAAAGCCCCTGGCGAACCCACATCGCGCCAGCGGTGGAAGCTCCAGCCCCTGAAGGGGAAGAAGAAGGTCTGAGGGAATTCCCATATTCTGTCCAGGAGCAGGTGGCCGGTGAAGGCCAGGGCATAGGGAAGGTTGCGCCAGCCCCTGAAAGCCGTCCAGAGCCATACGGCCAGGTGCACAAGCAGAGTGTGGGAGAAGAGGAGGGCTGATCTGGATTCGGGGAAGACGAAGATAGCCATGGGTTTATCAATCAGGTCAGGCAGGAGGGAGGCCAGGGCCACTTTCCTGTAATCAATCTTCCTGAAGAAGCCCTTTTTCCGGAGGAGGCCGAAGGTCGCCAGGCTCAAGCCGAGATGGGCCAGCGGAAGCATGGGTCCCTCACCGCACAAGAGCTACATCAAGGGCTTCTTCCAGGGAGCGGACCGGCACAATCTCCATTCCGTCAAAGGTCCTCTGAACTCCTTTGAGGGAACCTGCGGGGACGAGGCACTTCCTGAAGCCAAGCCTGGCGGCCTCGGCCAGGCGCTGCGGCATCTGCCTCACCCCCCTCAGCTCCCCCACAAGCCCGATCTCCCCCACGATCGCCAAGTCTGCTGCCACCGGAACATTCCTGAACCCCGAAGCGATCGCCACAGCCACCGCCAGGTCCACCGCTGGCTCCTTTATCTTTATCCCCCCCACCACGTTCACGAACACATCCTGGTCGGAAAGGTGCAACCCTACCCTCTTGGTCAGGACGGCTATGAGGAGCAGGAGACGGCTCAGGTCAATGCCGTTGGCTGTGCGGCGGGGGATGGCGAAGCTGGTGGGCGAAGTGAGAGCCTGGATCTCCACCAGAAGAGGCCTTGAGCCTTCCATCGTCACCGCAATGGCCGAGCCGGAAGCGTTGGGAACCCTTTCGGCCAGGAAGATCTCCGAAGGGTTCGGAACCTCTCGCAGGCCCTGCTCCTCCATCTCAAAGACTCCCACCTCGGAGGTGGCGCCGAAGCGGTTCTTCACGCTCCTCAGAACCCTGTAAGCGTGGAAGGGGTCGCCCTCCAGGTAAAGGACGGCGTCAACCGCATGCTCCAGGACTTTCGGCCCTGCGATGTCCCCGGCTTTGGTAACGTGTCCCACCAGGAAGATGGGTATTCCGGTGGCTTTGGCCAGCTTTAGGAGCGCGTAGGCGCACTCCCTCACCTGGACTATGCTCCCCGGAGTGGATTCCAGGACCTCGGAATATATGGCCTGGATGGAGTCCACCACGACGGTGAAGGGCTCCATCCGCTCAATGTGGCTTAAGATTTGCTCAAGGGAGGTTTCGGCCAGGACGTAGAGGTTATCCTCCTGCACCCCGAGGCGCGCCGCCCTCATTTTGATCTGGCGGATGGATTCCTCGCCCGAGACGTAGAGGACGGGCCTGGGGCTCTGGCGGGCCAGCAGGGAAGCCAGCTGGAGCAGGAGGGTGGATTTGCCTATGCCTGGCTCACCCGCTATGAGGATCACGGAGCCCGGGACTATTCCTCCCCCCAGCACCCGGTTGAGCTCCATCATCGGGATCTCAATCCGGACCACGTCTTCGGAGGGGACGGCCGTTATGGGCATGGGTTCCGAAGTTGGGGTGACGAGAGTGCGGGGGTAGGTCTTGCGGACCTCCACGATTTTCTCCACCAGGGAGTTCCACTCCCCGCACTGAGGGCACTTCCCTGACCATTTGGGGAAAGATGCCCCGCAATTCTGGCAAACGTAAACAACCTTTTCCTTCGTCATGGAACGCTCCTCGGGCTAATTATAAACCATTTTCAGCGCGGCAGCAAAGGCCTGCCGGGAAGAGAAAAAGCCCCTCCCGGAGGCAGCGGGGGCCCCCTGGCTTTCCTTCTTTTTCCCGCCCCCGTTCCCTTCGGCTCAGCCCGACTTCAGCCTCCCACTCGTGGCCGGGTTTCAGGAGGTGCCAGCTCGCCCCCAGTTTTGTTTTTGTGGGGGGACACCCCCCACTTCCCCCCGTCAGGGGGGCTCCGCCCCTCTGCACCCCCTGTTTTTCCCATGGGGGTGGAGGGGGCTCTGCCCCCTCCCGGGGGGTTCTGGGGGGTGTCCCCCCAGAAAAACCAATTAAAGGGGCGAGGAGGCAACCCTCGCACCCCGGCCACGAGGGGGCCCCTGAACCCCGGCAAGCCCTCAGCAAACGAGGGCGGGGAAAATCGGGGGGTGCAGGGGGTGAAGCCCCCATGCC
>DAOUBN010000277.1:0-6475 GCA_034432815.1 Anaerolineae bacterium
CGCCCCCCTGCACCCCCCTGGGAAAGAAGCGGGGGGACAACCCCCGGACCCCCGGCATGGGGGCTTCGCTCCCATGCACCCCCCGATTGAAAAAATGGGGGTGGAGGGGCATGGCCCCCTCCCCATGTGCCCCCGAAAAAGTAAAAATTGGGGGGCGAGCTGACATCTCCTGAAACCTGGCCACGAGGGGGCCCCTGAAGCCAGGCTGAGCCGCAGGGAACGGGGGTGGGAAAAAAAGAAAAAGAGGGGGACGCCCCCACTCACTCCTTGGTGCGAATTTACAGCACGGACTGGCAAACCAGGAGGACAAGCCCCAGAAGCAACGAGGCAAGGGAGAGAATCTGGGACCAGAAGCGCAGAGGGGTGTCCTCAAAGCGGAGGAGAACCCTGTGCCGGCCCCCAGGGACTTCCAGAGCGATGAGTCCGTATTTGCCCTCAGGGCGGATGGGAACAGGCTTGCCATCCACGTAAGCTCGCCAGCCAGGGTAATAATAGGTGTAGAAAAGCAGGGTCGCTTCCCCTTCCGCCTCAACCTCCACTTCTTCCGACCGGCCCCCATGCCTGACCGGAGTGACTGTTCCGCGGCCTCTGATGATTTCGGCCTTGCGGAGGGTTTCGCCTTTGAGGTATTGCTCTATGAGGGGCGATTCTTCAGGGAACTCCTGGCTCCAGGCGGTCATCCCTCGCATGTCCGGGTAATCCAGCTCAAAATCTATGACCGCCACCGGCTGCTCAGCCCTGGGAGGAACTGTTGTGTGCTGGGGGAGAGTGTAGTCAAAGGTTGAAACCAGCGCCAGGAGGACGAGGAGATGGGCTTTTTCCCCGAGCATTTCCCCCAGCAATCCCCCCAGGAGGGAGAGGGCCACCACGGCCAGAGCCAGGAAGCGCCACGGGAACTGGACGAGGGGCAGGAGGGGGATTTTCTCCCACACCGGCTCCGAAGCGGGCAGGGTGAGGAAGAGGGAAACCAAAGCGCAGGAAGCCCAGAAAGCTATCCTCCCGCGTTTTTCCCTCTCTTTCCACCCCAGAACCAGCGCCCCGATGCTGCTTCCCAGGAGGACAAGGCCTATCTGTAGGGGCATCCCATCCTCCGGCCCGGCCACGGCATACCCGTATCCCCATTCCGGGTGGAAAAGCTGGAAGAGGTAAACGAACTGCTCCTGGAAGTTGTATTTGGCCATCATCCACTGTTCCTGAACAATGAAGCTCCTTTCGGCCAGGGCCGGTATCCAGTAAGCCGCACTCAGGCCGAGGGATAGCAACCCGGCCAGGAAAGAGAAGAGCAGGGGCCGGGCACTTCGCCTTTTCACTCCCTCGTAGAGGATAAAGGCGGCCAGCATCGGCACGAAAATGAGGGCCGTGATCTGGTGGGCCAGGATTATCGCCCCCATAGCGAACCCCGCGAGGGCGGTGTTTCCCGGAGAAGGCCTGTCCAGGAGCCGGTGGAAAGCCAGAAGGCAGAGGGGAAGGAGGGAAAAGGCCAGGAACTCGGCCAGAGCGCAGCGGACATAGACGTCCACCAGGTGGTAGGGGGCGAAAGTAAAGAGGATGGAAGCGATGAGCCCCCCTCTTTCGCCCCAGAGCCTCCGGCCCAGGAAATGCATCCCTATCGCTCCCAGCCAGAAGCTCAGGAGGAAAGTCAGCTTGACCGACCAGGTCACGCTCAGGCCCAGGAGGTGGAAAGCTTCTGCTGTGAAGTAAGCCAGGGGGGCGTAGAAGATAAAGAGGGGGTAGCCGTAACCGACGGCCTGGTCTACAGCCCAGCGGGGATACCATGCCCCATCCCTCAGGGCCTGGTCAAATTCCACCAGGAAGAAGAGGGTGTGGCGGGCATCGTGGGCCTTGAGGAAGTAGCCTGGAGCCAGAAGGGGCCACCAGGCGAAGGATGTTAAGAGGAGGACCAGAATCACTTTTCGCATCCTTTCACCCCTTTCAGCCATGCCATGTTTTTCCCAACCCCGAGGGGCTTTGCCCCTTGATTTTTTCCCCACCCTCGTTGGCTCGGGATTCGCCCGGGTTCAGGGTCCCCCTCGTGGCCGGGTTGCAGGAGTTGCCTTCTCGCCCCTTTGATTGGTTTCTCTGGGGGGACACCCCCCACACCCCCCGGTTTTTTCCCCCACCCTCGTTGGCTCCGGGTTTGCCGGGGTTCAGGGTCCCACTCGGGGCCGGGTTGCAGGAGGGGGCCGCTTGCCCCTTGTTTTACCCCTTTGAGAAAGGGCGGGGGGATACCCCCCGCAACCCCCCGGCATGGGGGCTTCGCCCCCCTGCACCCCCCAATTTTTGGGGGCGCATCCCCCAGACCCCCTGCCAAGGGGCTTTGCCCCCTGGACCCCCTTTTGGGGGACACCCCCATACCCCCGGGAGGGAGCGAGGGCCCCTCCACCCCCATGAGGGAAGAAGAGGGGGTGCAGGGGGACGGAGTCCCCCTGCCGGGGGGAAGTGGGGGGTGTCCCCCCACAAAACAAAACTTGTTTTTCCTGGGGGCACATCCCCCAGGCTCCCCTCTGGGGGGCACCTCTCAGGCTTCCTGGGGGTGGCTTTGCCTCCTGTTTCCCTTGATTTTTCCCCACAGGCTTGCGAGCCAGACTGCAGCACAGAAAGCCGCGCTCGCCCACGATAGAGCGCAGCCCACTTTCCTGACCGGCGTATCCTCAAAGCGAACCAGGACAAAGTGCAGCCCCTTCGGAACCCGCACCGTAACCCTCCCCAGGGGGCCATCCTCGGGAGCGACGGGAAGCTTGCCCACCACCCGGTATTTCTCCCCTTCTTTCTCCAGCAGGTAAGCGGTCCAGCCAGGGTAGTAGAAGAGGTTGAGGGTGACAGTGAAGGGGTCCCTCTCGGTGAGGTAGCCGAAGAGCTCGGAGGCCGTGCGCCACTCCAGAGTTACAATTTGGGTGTCGGCAGGGACGGAAGAGTAATCTATGCGGGTCTTGACCTCAATCCCGGCTATGTGGAGGTCGGCAAAGGGGGACCAGGTCGGTATCTCCCTGACCCAGGCGGTGCAACCAGTCATTTCGTTGGAAGTGCGCTGGAAGCGCATCAGGCCCGCCAGGGATACCCCGCCTTCCGGCGGCTTTCCCGGCTCGGCCTTTATGTAAGGATAACTTCCGGCGATGACCAGGAGGCCCAGGATCAGGGGCAATGGGGATCTGTTGCGCTCCCCGGCCAGGATCAGGGAGGAAAGGAAACCCATGCAGAGGACCGGGATCAGGAGCCACCTCCAGGGAAACTGGGCGAACCGGATGAAGCTTACCCTCTCCCAGAGGAAAGCGGAGGCCTGAAGGGAGAGGAAGATGGTCAGGACCATGGCTGTGAGGAAGAAGCAGGCCTGAGCCCGGAGGTTCGCCCTGAGGCGCGGTAGGACAACCAGCGAGAGGACTGTAAGGGTGAAAGGCACGATCCCCAACTGATAGCTCAGCTTATCGTCCGGACCCGCCTCACTTATCCCAAAGCCCCACCGGGGCGAGAAGAGCTGGAAAAAGTAAACGAAATGGTCCCAGTAGCGGTAGTATCCCCCCATCCACTGGTCCGTCCGCACATACTTGAACTCGGCGAAAGCCGGTAGCCAGAAGAAAGCGCAGAGGCCAAGCCCGAGCAGAAGGCCGGAGGCGGGCGGGATGGAAACATGGAGTAATTCCCCCAAACCCATCAGGGCATAAGGGAGGGAAAATCTCTCCCGCGGATATTCCTTTGAGACCCTGACCCCTGCCATGAGAAGGAGGTAGAGGGCCAGCATGGGAGTAACCACTACCGCCACCAGGTTGCTGGTAAGGAGGAGAAGAGCATAGGCGATGGCCGTCCCGGCCACTGCATTCCAGCGAGGCTCCTCCACGCACTCGTAAACACCCCAGAAAACCAGGGGTATGAAGACCAGGGAGACGGCCTCGGCCAGAGCCGCCCGGACGTAGAGGTCAAAGATGTGGTAGGGAGCATAAAGGTAAACCATCGCTCCCAGGAAAGCGGCACCCGACCCCGCCACCCTCCTCAGGAAGAGGAACATGGTCAGGCCGGAAAAGAGTATGGAAAGGCCAAAGACGATCTCCACCGAGGTCGGAATGTCAAAGCCCATGAGGTGGAAGATCTCCCCCAGGTAGGTGGAAAGGGGGCCGTAGATATTAAAGAAGGGGTAGCCGTAGCCAAAGGCGAAATCGGGCGACCACCTCGGGTAGAGGATCCCATCCCTTATGGAGCGATCCAGCTCAAAGATGAAGAAGACGTTGTGGCGGGCATCGTGGGCGTTCCAGAAATAACCGGGCATGAAAAGAGGCCCCATCAGGGGTATCGCAAGGAGGAGGGTGAGGATAAGGTAAGGGTCAAAGCTTCGGCGCATTTCTCCTCGCCCACAAAAGGAGGATTGCTATTCCCAGGAGGCTGGCGATATTCCCTGTGAGCCCTCCCTCGGGCCCGAAAGCCGCCCCCGAAAGGAAGGGATGACTGGAACTGAGGTCCAGGGCCAGGATGCTGGGGAATTTAATCCCGCTGACGGGGAAACCGAATATAGGCCCCTGGAAGTAGTTCCAGGAAAAATGGAGCGCCGTCGGAAGCCAGAGGTTGCGGGTGACAAGGTAAGCGACGGCGAAGAGCACCCCGGCAAGGGCAATGTTGATGAAGGAGAGGAGCGAGAAGTGGGGATTGAAGAGGTGGAAAAGGGAAAAGACCAGGGAGGAAAACGCCACAGCCCAGCGAGTCCCGAAGGCCTCCTCCAGGTTCTGCAGGAAATACCCCCGGAAGGCCAGCTCCTCGTTGAAGGCGGCAGGGAGCAGGGAAACGAAGGCCAGAGAAAGGACCCGAAGGGCCTGGGGCAGAGGGAGGAGCGCGTCCGGAGTAGCCCACCCGGCCAGGATATGGAAGGCGAACACCGCACTCATAAGGGCAAAGCCCAGGAGCAAGCCGAAACCCACATCCGGCGGCAACCGGCCCGGCTCAAACCCCAGGCTCCGGAAGCTCCTGCCGTCCAGAAGGCGCCTCATGGCGAAGACCAGGAGGGTGAGGGTGGCTGCGCTGGCGAGCTCCAGAACAGCAAAAAACAGGGAGCCTGGGCGCAGGGCAGGGGGCCTGCCGGCAACAAGGTAGAAGGCCACGCCACAGGCAGCTCCGGCCAGAATTAAAGCCAGAAAATACAGCGGCAGGAACAGGAAAGCTCGCCATGCTGGATGGAGCCTCCCATCCCTCAGGAAGAACCTCCTCCACCCCATCACTGCCTCCTCTCCAGAAGTTCCCGGTAAAAATCCAGCACCCTGCGGGTCATCTCCCCCACCGAGAAGGATTGAGCGTGGGCTCTGGCTCTCTCCCCCATCCTCAGGCGCAGGGCTTCATCCCCCAGAAGGAGCCTCACAGCTCTGGCCAGAGCGCCGGGGTCGCGCGGCGGGACCACGAGCCCCGTCTCCCCATCTTTGTTCACCCACGAGGTTCCCGTCCCGAGTTCAGTGGAGATCACCGGCTTCCCTGCCGCCATCGCTTCCACCAGCACCGTCCCGAAGGCTTCGCTCCGGTGAGAAGCCGGCAGGACGAACACATCGCAGGCCTGGTAGAAGGCAGGGAGCTTCTCCTCTTCCACTTCCCCCAAGAAGAAGACCTTCCCCTCAAGCCCCATTTCCCGGGAAAGCTTCCTCCACTCCCCCTCCATGGGCCCCGAGCCCACGATCAGGAGTCTGGCATCCAGTTCCCTCATGGCTTCCAGGAGGTAAGGTATGCCCTTGTAATAGCGGAGTTTGCCCACGAAAAGGAGCAGAGGACTCCCGTAGCGCTGGCGGATGGCCTGGACCTCCTCCCCGGAGGCCGAAGCGAACCGCTCCACTTCCACGCCGAGGGGTATAACCCTGCATTTATCCCGGAAAAGCCTGAGGTAGGGAGAAGATTCAAGGTAACGCGGGCTTGTTACGATGATGCCATCGGCCCGGCCGAGGATGCGCAGGAGAAGGGGGTGGTATAAGGCCAGGATTGACCTCTGCCGCACCACATCGCTGTGGTAGGTCAATACGGTGACTTCCCCCCGGCCGAAAAGGAAGTTCGCCACTTCCCCCGGAGGGTAAGGGAAATGAAGGTGTGTCACATCGGCCGGGATCCTGCCCATCAAGCGGAAGAAGGAAAAACTCAAGGGGGTTGAGGCCAGGTGGGCAAGGCGCGCCGCTTTTATGACCCTGACCCCTTCCCTCTCCTCTTCCAAGGTCCTGGGCCCGAGGTTTGTGACCAGAACCGTAACATTGTGGCCGCAACGGACCTGCTCCCGGGCCAGAAGGCGGATATGGTTCTCTATCCCACCTGTGACGGGGAAGTAATCCTTGTAAACGTGGAGGATCCGCATCAGTTAACCGGCGAGCCCCTCGGCTAATTTCTCCCAGTCAAAGTGAGGGCCGGGGTCAGGCTTGGTGTTGTCCAGGGCGCAGTGCCCCAGGATGCCCCTGAAAGAAGCCAGCAGGGCCGCATCCTGGTGGTATGTCCCCGGACCCTCAGGGGGGTAACTGGGCGGTATGGA
>DAOUBN010000278.1:0-7929 GCA_034432815.1 Anaerolineae bacterium
AGGGCCATTTCCCTCTTCGCCGCAGTGAGCCGCGGCGAAGGAGGAACTACCAGAAGCCTGGGCGGCAGCGCCTGCTCAGGGTGCACCGCCACCACGTGCACAGGCTGCTCCCGGTAAGAAACCCGGTTTCCGGCAAGGGAACCGGGTTTTTTTATGCCCAGGAGGGGAAACATGGCCGAAAAAATGAAAGCTATCCTCAAGAGGAAACCCGGCCCCGGCCTGGAAATGGATCTGGTGGATATACCGCGCCCAGGCCCGAACGAAGTCCTGGTCAAAGTGCGGGCCACCTCAATATGCGGCACCGACGTCCACATATACAACTGGGACAGATGGGCCCAGAGCCGGATAAAACCCCCTCTGATCATAGGCCACGAGTTCTGCGGCGAAGTGGTGGAAGTGGGCAAGGATGTGAAAAGCCTGAAAGAGGGGGATTTCATCTCCGTTGAAAGCCATATCCCCGATATGACCTGCCCCGTCTGCCGCAAGGGGCAGCCCCACATATGCCAGAACCTCAAAATCTTCGGGGTTGACACCAACGGTTCTTTCGCCGAATACGCGGTGGTTCCCGAAATATGCGCCTGGAAGAACGACCCGGGCATGGATCCGGCCATAGCCTCCATTCAGGAACCCCTGGGAAATGCGGTTTACGCCGTCCTGGCCGAACCAGTATCCGGAAAGACCGTGGCTATCTTCGGGGATGGGCCGGCGGGGAACAACGCCGTGGCTGTCGCCAGAGCCGCCGGGGCTGGCACCATCTTCCAGATCGGAATGAACTCCTTCCGTCTGGAGATAGGCCGCAGGATGGGAGCCGACTTCACCATCAACATCGCCGAAGGGCAGGATCCGGTCAGGATAATCCTGGAAAAGACGAACGGCGAGGGGGTGGATGTGGTCCTGGAAATGGCTGGAGCTCCTCTGGCCGTGGAACAGGGCTTTGCCGTCCTGCGCAAAGGCGGGAGGTTCACCGCCTTCGGAATACCCCCGGAGCCGGTGACGCTGGACTGGGCCAATGCCGTTATCTTCAAGGGAGCTCGCATAATCGGGATAAATGGACGCCTCCTCTGGGAAACCTGGTATCAGATGGCCGAACTCCTCAACTCCGGCAGGCTTGACCCATCCCCCATCATTACCCACAGGATACCCATGGATGAGTTTGAAGAGGCCTTCCGCCTGCTCACCTCGCCGGAAAAAAGGGTGGGCAAAGTCGTCATGTTCCCCTGAACCTTGTGGAGGGAAAGGGAGGATGGTGGTTGAGAGCTTCGCTCAGATGATAGAGCTTGCTCGCCAGAAGGGGCCGAAGCGAGTGGCGGTGGCTGCTGCTCACGACCCCGAAGTCCTCCTTTCCTTTGAGGAAGCCCGCAGGGCCGGCCTTGAGGTATCGGGCTACCTGGTCGGAGATGGCCACGCCATTGAGGAGATCGCCCGCCGGGAGGGAATATCCTTGGCTGATTTTGAGATTATCCACGAGCCCGAGGCGCCAAAAGCCGCCAGGACCGTGGTCCTCCTGGCCAGGGAGGGGAAGGCCGACATTGTCATAAAGGGGCAACTCAAAACAGCCGAACTCCTCTCCGTAGCCCTGAACAGGGAAATCGGCCTGAGGGACAAAACCCTCATGACCCACGTGGGGATTTTTGAGATCCCCGGGATGCACAAACTGATTTACATAAGCGACAGCGGGGTCGTCCCCTATCCGGATGTCTACCAGAAGCTGGAGATCATCCGGAATGCTGTGGAGGTGGCCCACCGCTTCGGGCTGGAAATGCCGAAAGTAGCCATCCTGGCCGCCACCGAGGCCGTTCACCCCAAGATCCCGGCCTCCATTGATGCCCTGGCCCTGGCCAAGATGGCTGAGCAGGGATGGGTTGAGGGGGCCATTGTGGATGGGCCCATGGCCCTGGATACAGCTATTTCCGAATATTCCGCCAGAGTTAAAGGGATAAGATCCCCGGTTGCAGGCCGGGCCGATATCCTCATAGTCCCGAATGTGGAAGCGGGGAACATTATGGCCAAAGGGATACTTTACTTCGCCCGGGCCAGGATGGCCGGCCATGTGGTGGGGGCCAAAGTGCCCATCCTGATAAACTCCCGGGCCGATGAAGCCGAGACCCGCTTCCTCTCCCTGGCGATGGCCATCTACCTGAGCACTGAATCGGCGACCCAGTCCAGGTAGCCTTTGTAGCCCTCCCTTATCGGGATGGCGATTATTTCAGGCACAGTGTAACTGTGAAGCTCCCTGACCCTTTTCTCAAGGGTGGGGAAAAGGGAAGCCGCCGTTTTGGCCACCATCAGGGATTCCCTGTCCTCCTGGACTTTCCCCTCCCACCAGTAAAAGGAGGAGACCATCGGAATGACGTTCACGCAGGCGGCGAGTTTCTCCTCCACGAGGGTGCGGGCTATCTTCAGGGCCTCCTCCTGCGAGCCGGTGGTGATGAGGACAACTATGAAATCTCCTTCCATGCTCCACCTCAATCGGCCTCAGGCTTTTTGACTGTGAACCTGTCAAGGTCGTTCACGACAATGGTGTTGGGGAATATGGCCTGCGCTTCGTTCAGGACCTCGCTGGCGCTGTAGCGGCGGGAGATGTGCACCAGGTAAAGCTGCCTGCCCTCCGCTTCCCGGGCGAGCCGGGCGGCTTCCGCCGCCGTTATGTGCCCATACTGGCGCGCCAGTTCCTTCTCGGGCTCAAGGTAAGTGGCTTCAATGACCAGGGCATCAGCCCTGTAGGCGACTTCGGCCAGGCCCCGGGTGGAGGAAGCATCCCCTACGAAAACGAGTTTGGCTCCGGGCACAGGGGGACCAAGCACCTCATCGGGGGTCACAATTCGGCCGTCGGGCAGGGTTATGGATTCCCCCTGCACGAGGCGGCGCCTCTCCGGGCCAGCGGGAACGCCAAGGGCTTCGGCCCTCTCTACCAGGAACGGACGCCGGGGCTTCTCCTCAAAGACAAAGCCCAGGGAATCGGCCCCCTTGTGCAGAACCTTGAAAGCCCTCAGGATGAACCTTTCATCTTCCATTATCACCCCGGGGCCGATTTCGTGGTAGATGATGTTTATCGGGGGTATCTCATCCATGAAGACCACTTTCATCAGGAGCTTGACCCTGCGCAGAGCCCACTTGCCCCCGTATATCTCCACCTCGTTTATGGCCTCCCACCGGGCGAAGGTGGAGATCAGCCCTCCCAGGCCGAGGATGTGGTCCAGGTGGCCGTGGGTCAGGAGGATTTTGTTCAGGCGCCTGAAGCCCAGGCCGCTCTTCAATATCTGCCTCTGGGTTCCCTCGCCGCAATCAATGAGGAACCTGTGCTGGTTGTAAAGGACCACTGCCGAAGGGAGGTTCCTCTGAACGGAAGGAGCTGAGGCGGAAGTCCCCAGGAAGACGATCTCAAACATAGCTTCACCTCTGGACGTGCGGGATCATGATGGTGAAAAGGGCCTGGTATTCCTCCACGAGGGCTACCGGCTCGCCGCTTTTACCCCCTATGGCGTAGATCTTGTTCCCGAAAGCCACAACTCCCAGGTTCCTCCATTCCCCGAGGACCGGGCTATCAAAGGGGGTCCACAGGTCGGCCGAGGGGTCGTAGCGCTCATTGAAAGCCAGGTAACTGGTCCACCCTCCCCCGATGGCATAAAGCCATGAGCCCACAGTGCTTATGCCCAGGCCTGCCCTTCCCAGGTGCATGGGGGAACGCTTCCGCCAGCGCCTTTCGCCAGGGTCAAATTCCTCCACATCCCTGAGCTCGCGGGAGCCCCTCAAACCCCCGGCCACGTAGATCCGGTCGTTCAGCACGCCGGCAGCAGCGAAAGCCCTGGGGGTCGGCATGGGGGGGAGTTCTTCCCACTCATCGGTTCGGGGGTCGTAGCGGAAGGCTCTGGCTGTGGCCTGTTTCCCATCCCACCCGCCGAAAAGGTAAACATGCCCCCGGAAAGAGGCGATAGCGTAGCCACAGAGGGGCAGAGGCAGGGGAGCCCCCCTTCCCCAGGAATCCGTCCGGGGGTCGTAAATTTCCAGGGCATCAGTTGCCCTGCCTTCAGGGGTATAGCCTCCCGGGATATAAATTTTCCCCTCTGCCACGGCAGCCCCAATGTTGCTGACAGGCGTGGGCTTTTGAGCCCTTTCCTCCCAGCGGTTCTCCTCGGGGTAGTAGGCCAGGACTTCCCCCGTCGCCGTCCCCGCCACTTCCCCGCCGATGATGAAAATCGCTTTTTCCCACCTGGCGACGGCCATCCTGGAGCGAGGGGTCGGCAGGAAGCTTTTGAGGGACCAGCGGCCTGAAGCGGCCATCAGGGTAGTCTGAGACGAGGAAGCTGCATCAGCCAGCAGGGATGAAAAGCTTCCCGACCGGGTTGCTCCCAGCCAGGGCATAGCCACAAGAGCCAGGGCCAGGAGGGTTGCGCCCACCAGCACGATCCTCTTCCACAGGGGGAAAGGCATGGGCTGAGGTTCTGAGGGCTTGAGGGAAACCCCCTCAACCTCAATCCATCCCTCTTTCACGGCCAGCATCACTGCTTCGGTGCGGGACTGGACCCCGAGCTTCTCAAAGATGTTGCGGAGGTGGACCTTAACTGTGTTGGAGCTGATGAAGAGCTTGCGGGCTATCTGCTGGTTGGTGGCCCCTGAGGCCACCATCCTGAGGATCTCCCGTTCCCTTTCGCTGAGAGGGCACTCGCTCATGGCTTCGCTTTGCTCAAAAGTAAGAAAGCCGGCGGCCATGGAGGGCCGTCAGCTCAAGTTCGGGGGCCAGGATTCGAACCTGGACCGAGGGATCCAAAGTCCCTTGTCCTGCCCATTAGACGACCCCCGAGCGCAATTCTATTATACCATCAAGGGGATGGGCCGGGCAAGCTTCAAATTCGTTTTGGTGGGGGGACACCCCCAGGAAAACCAATCAATGGGCGAAGGGGCAACTCCTGAAACCCGGCCACGAGGGGCCCCTGAACTCTGGCAAGCCCTGAGCCAGCGAGGGTGGGGAAAACTCCCGCCTCCTGTTTTTTGGTGCTGGCCGCTATCCGTGGTATAATTTTTCCAAAGTTCTCCTGAGGAGGTGGAAGATGGGTAGTTTGAAGCGCTCCGCTCTGCTCCTTGTGGCGCTGGCATTCCTGGCCGCGGCATGTGCCACCCCGGCCCCAACCCCCACCCCCGTCCCGTCAACTCCCACACCTGTTCCCCCAACACCAACCCCGGTCCCCCCAACTCCTACTCCAACGCCAGCCCTGAAGAAGATCGTGGTAGCCACCGATGCCACCTGGCCCCCTGCTGAGTTCATAGATGAAAAGACCAAGGAAATCGTGGGCTTTGACATTGACCTCATGAAAGCCATAGCTCAGGAGGTGGGCCTTGAGGTGGAGTTCAAGAACGTGGCCTGGGACGGCATCTTCGCTGGCCTTGAGGCAGGCGAATACGACGCCATCATCTCCTCCGTCACCATAACTGAGGAACGCAAGCAGAAATACGATTTCTCCGACCCCTACTTCAACGCCGGCCAGTTGATTGCCGTCCGCATTGATAACCAGGACATAAAAGGCCCCAAGGACCTCAAAGGCAAGGTGGCCGGAGCCCAGATCGGCACCACGGGAGCCTTTGAGATTCAGAAGATAGAAGGCGCCACCCTCAAGGAATACGACACCATTGACCTGGCCTTCATGGACCTCCTGGAGGGCCGCATTGATGCCGTGGTGGCCGATAGCCCCCTGACCATGGCCTTCGTCGCCAAGTATCCCGATAAGCTCAAGTGGGTGGGCGAGCCTTTCACCGAGGAATACTACGGAATCGTGGTCAGGAAGGGCAACAAGGAGCTCCTGGACCTCATAAACAAGGGCCTTAAGGCTGTGAAGGAGAAGGGCATCCTGGACCAGCTGGTTAAGAAGTGGTATGGTGGGAAGTAACCGGAAGGGGGCGGGAGTTGCTTCAAGGCAACCCCGCCCTCCTATTTGCGGTTACGCAGCTTCTCCGGTATAATTTTCTCAAAATAACCCCTAAGGAGGTGAATGATGGGTAGCTTAAGGCGCATTGTGCTGCCGCTTGCGGCCCTGGCGCTCCTGGTGGCAGCGTGTGCTACCCCAACCCCTACACCCACCCCGGTCCCGCCGACCCCAACGCCCGTTCCGCCCACGCCGACGCCGGTTCCGGCAACCCCAACCCCGACGCCTGTAAAAGTCCCTCCGCCTAACCCTGAAGCCAAGAGCCTCTTCCGCTACATTGAAAAGATTGACGACTACACCGTCAAGTTCTACCTGAACCGGATGGATGCTGCTTTCCTCCAGAAGATGGCCTTCAATGCCTTTGGCATCGCCAGCCCGGAGAACATCAAGAAGTTCGGAGGCGGAGGGGACCTCTTCAAGAACCCGGTGGGCACCGGCCCCTACAAGTTCGTGGAATGGATCCCCGAAGACCGCATCGTCCTGGAGCGCTTTGACGGCTACTGGGGCGAGAAGGCCAAGACCAAGACCGTGATCTTCAGGGTTATAAAGGAGGCCACCGCCCGCTTCCTGGAGCTCCAGGCCGGAACCGTGGACGGGATTGACAACATGGCCCCCGACGATATCCCGGTGGCCCAGAAGGATCCCAACCTCCAGGTCTTCTTCCGGCCCAAGTTCAACATCGGCTACCTGGGCATAAACCGGGCCCACAAGCCCTTTGACGACGTTCGGGTCCGCCAGGCCATTGGCTACGCCATCAACAAGAAAGCCATCGTGGAATCCTTCTACCCGCCCACGGCCGAAGTGGCAACCCAGTTCATCCCGCCCGGCATCTTCGGCCACTCCAAGGACGTCCCCACCTTTGAGTATGACCCCGAAAAGGCCAAGAAGCTCCTGGCCGAAGCCGGCTACCCCAAGGGCTTCAAGACCACCCTCTGGGTGATGCCTGTCTCCCGCGGCTACTACCCCGTTCCCGACAAGATTGGCGAGGCGATCCAGGCTCAGCTCAAGGCTGTGGGCATTGATGCCGAAATCGTGACCTACGACTGGGGCACCTACCTGGACAAGGTGGCTGCTGGCGAAGCCGACCTCTTCATGCTTGGGTGGATGGCCGACTACGCCGATGCCACCAACTTCCTGGACGTCTTCTTCGGCAAGGGCGCTGACAGGAGCTTCGGCGACCCCAACGACTTCCCCGAACTCCTGGCTCTCCTTGATAAAGGCGCTTCAACCCTTGACCCCGCCGAGCGCCAGAAGTATTACGATGAAGCCAACAAGTTCATCTTTGAGAAGGCCATTGCCATTCCCATCGTCCACAACAGCTCCGCCACAGCTTACCGGAAGGAGTGGACGGGCATCTACCCCGACCCCTTCAGCAACGAAGCCCTCTGGCTTGTGGAGGCGCCCGGCAAGGATACCCTCATTTATGCCCGCAGCGGCGACTCGGTGGGCCTGGACTGCGCCGATGAGACCGACGGCGAGTCCTTCTGGGTCTGCAAGCAGATCTTTGAGCAGCTGGTCATGTTCAAGCCTGGAACCACCGAGGTCGTTCCTGGCCTTGCCGAGCGCTGGGAAGTCTCCCCCGACGGCCTGGAGTGGACCTTCTACCTCCGCAAGGGTGTGAAGTTCCACGACGGCACCGACTTCAATGCCGATGCGGTCATTTTCAACTTTGAGCGCTGGTGGGACAAGAACAACCCCTACCACAAGGGCCACACTGGCGACTTCTTCTACTGGTCCTACTTCTTCGGGGGCTTCAAGGGGGAGTGAGGCCGGAGGGTGACAGGGCTGAGCAGCCTGCAGTGGGGGGCCTGGCCCTCCGCTGCAGGCTTTTTGATTGAAAAAGGTAGGGGGTAGAGAAGGTAAAGCCCCCTCCCGGGAGCTCTCCCCCAAAAGAGGGGGGTGCAGGGGGGAAAATCGGGGGTGGAGGTAGCTTTGCCCCCTCCCGGGGGCGTGGGGGTGTCCCCCCAGAATTGGGGGGTGCAGGGGGGCGAAGCCCCCATGCCGGGGGGCG
>DAOUBN010000279.1:0-3577 GCA_034432815.1 Anaerolineae bacterium
GCCTGGCTCCTTCCGGACTTGCCTGAGCCTTCCCTTCCCCCGCAGCCCCCAGGCCTCCAGACCGTGAGGTTTTACGATCGCAAAGGCCGGCTCCTTTACGAGGCCCCCGGCCCCGAAAGCGGAAAGCATTCGCCGCTCCCCCTTGAGGAGATACCCCTCTTCATCCGCCAGGCCACCATAGCCACCGAGGACGCCTCCTTCTACTCCAACCCCGGCTTTGACCCCAAAGGCGTCCTGAGGGCCATAATCGCTAACCTCAGGGGGCGGGAAATAGTCATGGGGGGAAGCACCATAACCCAGCAGGTGGTCCGCAACTTCATCCTTTCCCCTGGGGAAAGGAGCGAGAAGACCCTCCGGCGCAAACTCCGGGAGATAATCCTGGCCTGGCTCCTGACCAGGCGCTACTCCAAGGATGAAATCCTGGCCTATTACCTCAACCACACTTATTACGGGAACTTCGCCTACGGGATCCAGGCCGCCGCAGAAGCCTATTTCGGCAAGAAAGTCCAGGAACTTTCCCTGGCGGAAGGAGCCCTGCTGGCGGGCCTTCCCCAGTGCCCTTCCTCCTGCAATCCCCTCCACAACCCGGAGGGAGCAAGGGCCAGGCTCAGGGTAGTGCTGGAGTTGATGGTTAAGAACGGCTACATAACGCGGGAAGAGGCTCAGCTCGCCCTCAATGAGAAACTTCAGTTTGCCCCTGCCCCTTTCCCGATCCAGGCCCCCCACTTCGTCTTCTTCGCCCAGGAGGAACTGAAGCGCCTGCCCGTCCAGCCTGAGGCCGGCTCCCTCCACGTCTACACGACCCTTGACCTGGACCTCCAGCGGGAGGCGGAAGAGATCATCCGGAGGCATCTGGACAGGCTTGCCCGCGATAAGCCTCCCCACAACGTCGGGAATGCGGCCCTCGTGGCCTTCAACCCTCTTACGGGTGAAATCCTGGCGATGGTGGGCAGTCCTGACTTCTTTGACCCCTCCATAAGCGGTGCGGTGAACATGGCCGTTGTGCCGCGCCAGCCTGGCTCGGCCTTCAAACCCTTCACCTACGCGGTGGCCCTGTCCAGGGGTTACACTCCTGCCACCATGCTTCTGGACGTGCCCACCACCTTCCTCACCTCTGAGGGCAAACCCTATACTCCTGTGAACTACGATCGCCTCTACCACGGCCCCGTCTCCCTCAGGGAAGCCCTCGGCTCTTCCCTGAATGTCCCTGCCGTCAGGGTTCTTAACGAGGTGGGGGTGGATGAAGTGTTGAAGCTGGCGAAAGATCTGGGCATCACCACTCTCACGGATGCGGAGCGTTACGGCTTATCCCTTACCCTGGGCGGGGGGGGAAGTCCCTCTGCTGGAGCTCACGGCTGCCTACAGTGCTTTCGCTGCTGGCGGCCGCAGGGTTGCCCCCTTCGCCATCATGAGAGTTGAAGGCCCGGATGGCCAGATCCTCTGGGAAGCAAAGCCCCGCCCCGGCCCCCAGGTCCTGGACGAGAGGGTTGCTTACCTCATCACCCACATCCTTTCGGACGATGAGGCCAGAGCTATCGGGTTTGGGAGGGGGAGCGTGCTCAACCTGAGCCGGCCAGCCGCCGTCAAGACCGGAACCACCACCGACTGGCGGGATAACTGGACCGTCGGCTACACCCCAGACCTGGCGGTGGGGGTGTGGGTTGGCAATGCGGACCACTCGCCCATGTATGATGTCACCGGGATAACCGGGGCTGCGCCCATCTGGCACGATTTCATGGAGAGGGCTCATCGGGGGCTTCCCCCGCGGGATTTCCCCAGGCCTGAAGGCATCGTTGAGGTGGAAGTTTGCTCCCTATCAGGCAAGCTCCCCGGCCCCTACTGCCCCCACCGCCGCAGGGAAATTTTCATCAAAGGCACCGAACCCACCGATTCCTGCTCGCTCCACCGCCTCGTGAAGATTGACTTTGCCACCGGCCTTCCGGCCACAGCATCAACTCCGCCGGAGCGGGTCTTGGAGAAAGTGGTTACGGTGTTCCCGCCCGAAGCCCAGGCCTGGGCGAGGGAGCAGGGCCTCCCCGTTTTCCCTCAGGAGGTGGAGGGGGAGGAAGAGCCAATCCTGATCTTGAGCCCGCGGCCCAATGCCCGCTACCGCATCGTGGGCTCCATACCCCGCGAGGAGCAGAAAGCCGAGATCCTGGTGGAAACAGCCTTCGCCATGGAGAGGGTGGAGATCGTGCTGGATGGGGAGAGGGCAGCTTCCTTTGAGAGGCCGCCCTACCGGTTCCTGTGGCCGCTGCGGGAGGGCAAACACACCCTCTGGGCTCTGGGATATCGCCGGGGGGAAGTCTTCCGGAGCCGGGAAGTAGCCTTTGAGGTTATCCCGCCACCTCCTCAAAGACCCTGAGGAAATTTCCCCCCATGATCTTCTCCACCTGGTCTTCGCTGTAACCCCTCTTGAGGAGGCCATCGGCTATGCGGGGGAAGCAGGTGGCGTCCTCAAGGCCCCTCGGGGGAGGATCGGTAAAGCCATCAAAATCGGAGCCGAGGCCCACGCAGTTTATCCCCCCGACCCTTACCAGATACTCAATGTGGTCCAGAACGTCGTCAATGGAGGCTTTTTCAGGCCGGGGGGAAAGGAAGCGCGGCACGAAGTTGACCCCTATAACCCCTCCCTTTTCGGCGATGGCTTTTATCTGGGCGTCGGTCAGGTTGCGGTAGTGAGGACAAAGGGCATAGGCATTGGAGTGAGATGCCACCACGGGGTGGTTGCTCAACTTGAGGACCTGGGCGACCCCTTTGGGGGCGAGGTGGCTAACGTCAATTATGATGCCCAGGCGGTTCAGTTCCCTAACCAGTTCAACCCCGTAAGGGGTGAGGCCTTCGTCAAGCCCTTCCTCCGTGACCCCGTCGGCGGCTCTGTTGCGGCGGCTCCAGGCAATGCCCACCATCCTGAGCCCGAGCCGGTGGAGCATCCTCAGGACGGAGAGATCTTCCTCCAGCCCTTCGGCTCCTTCCATGGAAAGGATGACGGCGAGCCTGCCTTCTTCTTTCGCTTTCTTTATGTCCGCTGCTTTCCTGGCCAGAACCACTTTCCCGCCGCTTTCTTCCATGGCTTTGAAGAAGATGTCCATCAAGTGGAGGGTGTAGCGGAGGGGGCCTGATGGGAGTTCGTCGGTGGGGATGAAGAGGGCCAGGACCTGGGCGCTGACCCCGCCTTCCATTAACCTTGGGATGTCCGAATGGCCCTCACTGTTCCTGGTGAGGATGTTGACGGAGCCTTTTATGGCTCTGTGCAGCAGGTCATTGTGCGCATCAAAGATCAGAAAATCCCTCCTCATGGCTCCTCCCTTGCAAACCATGGAGGTAAAGAAAGGATGAGGGACACTCCCCACACTCCCTGTCCCCCCGAACTTTCCCGCCCTCGTTCGCTGAGGGTTCGCCGGGCTTCAGGGTCCCCCTCGTGGGCGGGCTGCAGGAGGGGGCTACCCGCCCCTTAATTTGTTTTTCTTGGGGGCACATCCCCCAATCCCCCTGGCATGGGGGCTTCGCCCCCCTGCACCCCCCCGAACTTTCCCACCCTCGTTCGCTGAGGGTTCGCCGGGCTTCAGGGTCCCCC
>DAOUBN010000280.1:0-2664 GCA_034432815.1 Anaerolineae bacterium
CCAGGCCGAAGTCAAGGGCGCGCTGAAAATAAGGGCGCGATAGGGCTTCCCGGAAGCGGGTGCGGGAGGACTTCGCCTCCCAATCGGCCCAACTGAGGGAGGCCAGGAGGATGGCCAGCCCCAACACCCAGAGGCTCCCCCCGATAACCGCTCTGACGTCTATCACCCCTCATCCCCTTGCACCAGGTAAGCCTGAACCTGGCGGGCGAATTCGTCCAGGTCCTTCAGACCTTCCGTCACAGCTCTGTAAATGGCATGGTAATCAAGCCGCCAGTAAAGGTGCACAATGGCGTTGCGCATCCCGGCCATCCCCCGGATCTTGCGGGCGAACGCGGGGTCCAGCAAGCCCTTCTCCCCGGCCAGTTCAATGAGGTTTTTCGTTTCCACCTCCGTCAGGCTCACGCCTTCTGCGGCTACAAAGTGCCGGCATATATCCAGCACGGATTCCAGAGCGATCCTGAGGTAGTGAACGCACAGCTCCCGCGTGTCCACATCAGCCTGGAAAGCTTCAAAAGAATCAAAGCGCCTGGTTAACCTCCGCAGGTTTCCCACCGCCTCGTCCAGTATTGAAAGGTAAGTTTCAATTCGCTCCCGATCCACTTTGCGGGAAGACATGGATAAACCCTCCTGGCAGCGCCTGTAGAGCACCGGCCTGTAGAGCTTCACAAAGCGCCGGTAATCCTCATAGTCAAAAAGGGCTTCGGCTACTGCCTCAACCCAGACTTTCTCATCTTCGGCCCAGATGATCTGCCCCCCAAGGAGGGCTCGGAGCCGGATGGGAGCGCCGGCCCGGTTCAATACGGTCACATCAACCGAATCCAGCCCCAGGGCCTGACGGGCCAGCTCCAGCGTTTCGGAATAGCGTTCAAACTCATATTCCCGGAACAATACGGCGATGTCCACATCCCGTGCCGGAAAACCCCTGACCGCTGAGCCGAAGAGGCAGGCCAGGCGTATCCCGCCGGCCCGCAGAGAATCCCGGAGGGCGGCAATGCGCAGTCCCTCCCCTTTCATTCCGCCTCCTTCCTGACCCGGCGCTTGCGGCGTTTCCGGAAAAGCCTCTTCCACCAGGGCTTTTTCTCGGATGAGTCGTAGTAGTAATAGTAGTAGTAATAGCCCCTTGATGGAGGCCTGACCTTGTTGAGGATGGCTCCCAGGACCTTGAGGCCTCCCTGGCGGGCTCTTTCCACAGCTTCCGCAAAAGCTGCCCGGTCCGTCTGGCCCCATTCGGCAACCATGAGGAGGCCATCGGCCCACTGGCCCAGGAAGATGGTATCGGCGCAGGGGAGGATGGGCGGGCTGTCTATTATCACCGCATCAGCCATTTCCCTGAGCTGACCGATCAGCTCCCCCATGCGCTGGGAGGCCAGCAAGTCCGCGGGGTTAGGCGCCGGGCGGCCGGTGGTAAGGACCAGGAGGTTCTCCCTGACTGGCTGAAGGTATCTTTCCGGAGGGGCTTTCTCTATCAGGACCTCGCTGAGGCCCGGGCTCTGGGTCAACCCGAAGACCTGGTGGAGCCTCGGGCGGCGCTGGTCGGCATCCACCAGGATCACCTTCTTGCCCCCCTGCGCCATGGCCAGCCCGAGGTTGACCGCCACCGATGTTTTCCCCTCCTCCGGACCCGGGCTCGTCACGCAAAGGACTTCCACCAACCTGTCCACGCTCAGGAATTCCAGGTTGGCCCTGAGCACCCTGAAAGCCTCGGCGGCGTGAGAGCGGGGGTGGTCCATGATGATGAAAGGCTCCTCTCCGCCGTGAGGGTTGGGCTCAAACCGGAAGATGTTCCCCAGGACGGGGAGCCTGGTCATTTCCTCAATCTGTTCGGGGGACTTGATGCTTGTGTCCAGATACTCCATGAGGAAGGCCAGCATGACCGCCAGCATGCCGCCCAAGAGGCCGGCCAGGAGGGTGTTCATAAGCTTGCGCGGTTTCACGGGCCTTTCGGGAACTTCAGCTCGCTGGACTACGGTTATGAGGTCGGTATACTGGGCTTCGGAGAGCTGGATCTCGTAGAGGCTGGCCAGGAGGCGGGTCCGCATGTCCCTCAGGCTTACAAGTTGCTGGTCAAGGCTCCTGGCATCCTCCGGGTTCTGGGCTCTGCTCCTCTGCTCGCTGAGCCTGGTTATGTCTTCTTCAATCCTGGCGAGCTGCGTTTCTATGTTAGCCTTCAGGGCATTGAAGCGCTCGGCCTGGCTCCTGGCCCTCTCCTCCACGAAGACTTCCGCCAAGGTGTTGGCGGCATCCGCCGCAAGCTTCGGATCCTCGCTCTCAACGCTCAACCGGATGAGCTGGGTATCCCTCACTGCCTGGACCGAGGGCTTGAAGGGGAACTCGTTTTCTGGAAGGTCTGGCGGAAACCCGAGCCTCACAAGCGCGCTCTCCAGCACAGGCCGCGATTTGAGGATTTCGGCGTAAGTCCTGGCGATCCGCTCCCCGGCAAGGATGTCCTGATACTGCAGGGTTCCCGATGAGCTCGCCCGGGGCTCCACCATCAATGTCACTTCGGCCCTGTAGACGGGTCTGATGAAATACGCGCTGATTATGTAAGCGCCTGCGGCGGCTACGACGGCGCACAGGACTATGAGCCACAACCAGCGCCTGAGCACGCGGAGGTATTCGCGGAGGTGGAAACGAAAAACCTCATTGAACTGGCCGGGGAGAAGG
>DAOUBN010000281.1:0-5205 GCA_034432815.1 Anaerolineae bacterium
GGCCCCCCCCGCCGCCTTCCATGAAAACCCCCCTGGGCAATGGTTCGCCGAAGAGCCCCACTCTGGGCTTGAGCACCCCGCCGCACTCACACCTGGGGATTTCCCCGAACCCCAGGTATCTTTCCATAAAGCTTTCGGTGGGGTAGGAGCGACGGCACTTTATGCATTCCGCTTCCCTTAGGTGACCATGAATCTCCAGGACCCTCCTGGAGCCAGCTTTCTGGTGGAGGCCGTCTATGTTCTGGGTAATGATGGCCTTGAGGAGGCCGGCCTCTTCCAGCCTGGCCAGGGCTATGTGGGCGGGGTTTGGCTTGCTCTCCAGCAGGGTTTTCCCCAGGGGGCGGAACCACTCAAAGAACCGTTCGGGGTTGAGCCTGAAGGCGGCCAGGGAGGCCACAGCCATCGGGTCCACTTTCTCCCAGAGCCCGGTGCCCGGGCTTCTGAAATCCGGTATTCCCGAAGGCGTGCTTATGCCCGCCCCTGTCAGGGCAACCACGTATTTTGATGAGAGGATTATCTCCGCAGCTCGCTCAATTTCCCTCAAGGTCGCTTTCTCCTACTCTGTTTCCCTGATGGGCTCAACCTTTACCGCGCAGATTTTGTATTCGGGGATGCGGGCCACGGGGTCAAGGGCGGCATGGGTCAGGGCGTTGGCTGCCGCTTCCGCGTAGTGGAAGGGTATGAAGACCACCCCCGGCTTTATCCTTTCGGTCAGGCGGACGGCGAGCTCTATGGAGCCGCGGCGGCTGGAGACCCTCACCCTCTTCGCCCCATCAAGCCCGATCTTCTCCGCATCGCTGGGGTTCATCTCTACAAAGGGCTCCGGAGCTTCCTGCTCCAGTTTGGGGGAGCGGCGGGTCATCGTTCCGGTGTGATACTGGAACATGATCCGGAGTGTGGTGAGGATGAAGGGGTATTCCTCATCGGGGAGTTCGGCTGCTTCCTTGAAGTGGATGGCATGGAAGCGCCCCAGGCCCCGGGTGAATTTATCTTTGTGGAGGTAAGGCGTCCCGGGGTGGTCCACCGATGGGACAGGCCACTGGAGGCTCCCTTCCCTGTCCAGCCTTTCGTAGGTTACTCCCCCGTAGCTCGGGGCCACCATAGCGATCTCGGCCATTATCTCTTCAGGGGAGGAGAAGTCAAACCCTTTAGCCCCCAGTTTGCGGGCCAGTTCGCAGATTATCTCCCAGTCGGCTTTTGCCTCCCCCGGCGGGTTCACGGCTTTGCGCACCCTCTGGATGCGCCTGTCGGTAGCGGTGAAGGTGCCATCCTTCTCGGCGAAGGATGCTCCGGGAAGGACCACGTGGGCCAGCTCGGCAGTTTCAGTCAGGAAGATGTCCTGGACCACCAGGAAGTCAAGCTTTTCCAGGCATTCCCTGGTGTGATTGATGTCGGGATCGGAGAGCATGGGGTTTTCGGCCATGATGTAGAGGGCCCGGAGTGTCCCTTCCCCTGCCGCATTGACCATTTCCACCACGGTGAGGCCGGGCTGTTCCGGGAGGCCTTCAACGCCCCAGGCGGCTTCAAATTTGGCCCTGGCTTCGGGCGAGGAGACGGGCTGGTAAGCGGGGTAAACGTTGGGGAGGCCCCCCATGTCGCATGCCCCCTGGACATTGTTCTGGCCCCGCAGGGGGTTGACCCCTGCTCCGGGTATTCCAATGTTGCCGGTGAGCATGGCCAGGTTGGCTATGCTCTTGACGTTATCGGTCCCGGTGGTGTGCTGGGTTATGCCCATGGCGTAGAGGATGGCGGCTGGCTTGTTCTGAGCATACATCCTGGCGGCAGTCCTGAGGGCGTCAGCGGGGATGCCGGTTATCTCCTCAACCCGCTCCGGTGTGTATTCCTTCACCACCTCCCACATCTCCTCAAAGCCCTCCGTCCGCTTCTCAATGAACTCCTGGTCCGCAAGCTCCTCGGTCACAATGACGTTCATGAGCCCGTTGATCCAGGCCACGTCAGTTCCGGGGCGCGGGCGGAGGTAGAGGTCAGCCAGGCGCCCTATCTGGACCTCCCTCGGGTCAATGACGATGATCTTGGCCCCCCTCTCTTTCGCTTCCATGATGTGGCTGGCGATGAGGGGGTGGGCTTCGGTGGTGTTGGAGCCGGTGATGAGGAAGCAGCGGGTGTGCTGGCTGAACTCCGGGATGGAGTTGGTCATAGCTCCGCTGCCGAAAGCGGCGGCCAGACCGGCCACCGTAGGGCTGTGTCAGAGGCGGGCGCAATGGTCAACATTGTTGGTCTTGAAGAAGGCGCGGGCCAGCTTCTGGACCAGGTAATTTTCCTCGTTGGTGCACTTGGCCGAGCAGAGGAACCCTATCGCCTGGGGGCCGTAAGAGTCGCGGATCTGGAGTAGCCTTTCGGCTACAAGGCTCAGGGCCTCATCCCAGGAGGCCTCCCGGAAGCGGTTCCCTTCCCGGATGAGGGGTTTTTTGAGCCTGTCGGGGTGGTTGACGAAAGCGGTGGCGTTCCAGCCTTTGATGCAGAGCTTGCCGCGGCTTACGGGGTGCTCCCTGGCCGGGAGAACACCCACAATTTTCCCGTCCAGGACCTGGATGTAGAGGCCGCAGCCGGCTCCGCAATATGGGCAAACGGTCAGGACGTTCCGGTATTCCATGACTTACCTCCTTTCATTCTGCCAGCGTGAGGGAGAGAGGCGGGGCAGCGGCGATGTCGGCTCCGGGCTCGTAGCCGAACATTTCCCTCACGTCCCGCCGGATAAGTTCGTAGAGGATGGTCAGGGGAATGTGGGCCGGGCAGGTCAGTTCGCACTGCCGGCACAGGACGCAGCGGGTGGCCATGTGCATTGCCCTGATGAGGTGGAAGGACGGGAAGGGCGGGGCCAGCACTCCCGGCTCAACCCAGAGGGGATCTTCAAGAGCGCAGGCTTCGCAGAAGCACTCCGGACAGATGTTCCGGCAACCGTAGCACTTTATGCATTTAGCGAACTGAGCCCTCCAGAAAGCCCACCTTTCCTCCAGGGTCATCTTATCGTATTCGGCCAGGAGGGGGTGAGGGGAGCCGGCAGGGGCTCTATCGCCGAAGGCCTTCCCCTGGGGCCAGCCCTCCAGCCTGGGGAAGGGCTCCCCGCAGTGGCACTCCTCGGCCTCCTCGGCAGTGCAGGCGACCCCCAGGATGTAGAGCCTGTCGGGGTTGACCTGCTGCCTCTTGGCCATTTCCACAAGAGCCCTGATGTCGCACCCCCTGGCCACTATCCCGAAGCGGGCTTCGGGGTAATGCTTCTGGAGAAGTGAAACCACCGGGGCGAGGGGGTAGCGGGGCTCCAGCACGAACTCGGAAAGGTCATCCCCCTGGCGGAAGAGGTAGGGCGCGGTTCCCTCGGTAACCCTGCGCAACCCGATTACCCCGTCCAGCTCGGGGAGTTTTTCGGCTACGTGAGCCCTTATGGCTTCCAGGATTTCACTGTTTCCGGCCATGGCTTCGCTCCTTGTCAGAGTGTTCCGTCAAGGCTTTCCGGATGCTCGCCGAGCCATCTCCTGCAGGCTTCAGCCACCCGCTCCAGGTCTTCAAGGTGGTGAACACAAAGCTCGTAAAGCTCTTCCGGCGAGACTTCATGGTAGAAATGGACAAGCCGGTTCCGATACCCTGCCAGCATGCGGAGGAGCTGCGCTTCTTCAGGGGAGAGAACACCCTTTTCCTCCAGGCGCACGGCTATTTCCCTGTATTCGCTCACCCCTGTGCCGAAGCCTTTGGCCAGGATGTGCCTGCCAAGATCCAGGAGGGCTTCAAGGGCCCGGCGAAGGCAGGATTCCGCCGCCCAGAGGTTGCGCCGGTCGGCAAAGAAAGCCTCCCGGTCGCCGAGGGGCAGGGCTCTGATTTCCCGGACCATATCTTCAACCCATTTCAACCTGTCGGTGACGATGCGAACCGAAATCAGGCCTGGTGTCATTCTTTCAACCTCAGGATCAAGGCGATCCTCTCCCTTTCCAGAGGTGCAAGGTCGCCGGCCCGGCGGAGGATGTAGAGCTCATATTCATCGGCTTTGAGGGGGTCAAGGGCGTAAAGCCTCTCCCCCCGCACGATGTTGGCTGCCAGGAAAGGGTCTGCCTCGGAGAAGCACACCAGGTCCACTCGCGAGACTCCGAACAGATCTTCCAGGGCTATTGCGAGCCTCACCTTATCGTGAACCGAGAGGGAAACTCCTGGCTTCTCCTTAACCCCTATGTCCACATCCGAAGGGCCGGGAGGGAGTGCTTCGGCCTTTCCTTCCACCCACTCTTTAACCTCCCTGGCCCTGCTTCCGAAGGCATAGAGGATTTCTATCCCGAATTGCCGGCAGAGATCAGCTAAAGCCTTGGCTCTTCCTTCCACCCTTTAATTTCCCTCTCAATGGGCCCGAGGGCCCTGATCGTCTCCACAAATTCGCTTGTGACTTTCACGAACTTGGGAGCCTCAGCCGAAGAGACCCAGTCCAGACGCAGGCGTTCGGGGTTGATGCCCACGTAGGAGAGGAGTTTGCGGAGGAGGGGAATGCGTTTGGCTGTCCTGTGGTTTCCGGATATGTAATGGCACTCGCCTATGTGGCAGCCCAGGACCAGGACTCCGTCGGCTCCGGCGCGGAAAGCCCTGATGACCATTTCAGGAGAGACCCGGCCCGAACACATGACCCTTATGGGGAGAACGTTTGGGGGAGATTCCATCCGGGCCACTCCGGCATTATCGGCTCCTGCATAGGAGCACCAGTTGCAGAGGAAGGCGCCGTTTCTGGGTTCGATTTTTTCAGCCATATTTCCCCCTTTGCAAGGCTCAGAAGCCATTTCCAAAACAAGTTTACCACAGGGGGCCGGGTTTGGTCAATATTTCACAATTGCCTGAAGGCAGAGTTTTTCAATGCCTTTACGCATTCAGGCAGGGGATGGGGAAAGCAGGGGGCAAAGCCCCATCCACCCCCATTTGCTCAAGGTCCGCCGGGATTCAGGGTTCCCCTCGTGGCCTGGTTGCGGCAGGTGGCTTCTCGCCCCTTGATCGGTTTTCCTGGGGGGACACCCCCCACGGCCCCCCGGGAGGGGGCGGAGCCCCTTCCACCCCCGTGAATTTAGTTTCTCTGGGGGGCGCCTCCACACCCCCGGCACGGGGGCTTCGCCCCCCTGCACCCCCGATTTTTCCCCACCCTCGTTTGCTGAGGGTTCGTCAGAATTCAGGGGCCCCCTCGTGGCCGGGTTGCAGGAGGGGGCTTCTCGCCCCTTG
>DAOUBN010000282.1:0-2951 GCA_034432815.1 Anaerolineae bacterium
GGTGATAAGGGCACCAATAACGGTTATGGCACCGATGAGCCACCGGGTCTGAACAACCATCTGATGATACATCCTGTCCATCCGCTCGTTCATCTCCCGCCGCAGTTCATTCATTTGCTGGCGCAAATCCTGGACTTCTTCCCGCAAATTGTCCACTTCGCCCCGCAGTGCATTCACTTCGCCACGCAACCCGCTCACATCCTGATGAAGTGCCCTCATTTCTTGCCTTAATTCCCTTATTTCAGCCTTAAGGCCTGACAAGTCATGCTCCAGGATGTCCAGGCGGGAGAGGATCTGACGGTATTCATCGCGGGATATCGCCCTCTCCTCAAGAACAGCGCTCAGCCACAGGGTCAGGGCATCGGTTACCTCATCGCCCCAGGCACGACGCAGAACAGCAGGAGCTTCCAGAGCTCGCGGCGGCATCTTTCCCCTCCTTACCAGGATTATACCTCATTTCACCTCTCCGGTCCAGTTTTATGTCAATGTTCCAAAAGAGGTGGCGTAAATGAGAGTGCAGGAGGGCGGGGGGTGTCCCCCCGCCTTCTTTCCTTCCCCAAAAAGGGGGGTGCAAAAGGGAGAAGCCCCATGCCAGGGGGTCTGGGGGATATGCCCCCAGAAACGCCGTCCGCCCACAAGTGGGACCCTGGACCAGGGCAGATCCTTAGCAAATGAGGGTGGGGAAAAGAGTGAGGGGACACCTCCATTCCCCCCGTCAGGATGACTCCGTCCCCCTGCTTTTCCCATCCCTCGCCCGGATGCGCGAGAGCGTTGAAAAATCCTGCGAGGTGGCTGCTCCGGAACGGAGCAGTCCAGTTCCGCAGCGAACTAAAACTCCGTGGTATGCCAGGCCCAGGGCAAGGCTGGCCCCCTGGACGAAAACCCGGGCGAGGGTGACTGCAGGCCAGGCAATGGCAACCGCCCTGTCCCGCCTCCATGCCCAGCGGGCAAATGGGATGGTCGTGGCGATGAAGGCCAGCATGAACGCAAGGCTCAGAACGATGAGAGGCCGCCACAGGAGCCCGCCGGAAAGGCTCAGCGCAGCAAGGGCCAGGATGGCAAACTGAAGCTTGAGGCTGGGGTCGGTGTGGACATCGCCCTGGATCTTATCGGGGTGGCGGAGGTAAAGGAGAGCGCGCCAGAAGCCATAGCGCGCCTTGCGCCTGAGGTATGAGCCAAGCCTGTCCGGGTGGCTGTGCCAGACCCATGCGTCGGGAACGAAGACGAGCTTGTGGCCGGCGCGGGCCAGCCGGAAAGAGAGGTCCACATCTTCAGCCGAGGGGATGGGAAAGGCCGGGTCAAACCCCCCGGCTTGAAGGAGGACGGAACGGCGGTAGGCGGCAGAGTATGTGTCTATGAAGTCAATCCGGGGGGCACGGGCCATCCGCTCGTAGCGGAATTCGTATTCCAGCTGGACAAGGCGGGCGATGATGGCCTGCTGGCGGGTTCGGTATGTCCCCTTTGCCCCGGAGACTTCCGGATCGGCAAAGGGGGCAAGCATGCGTTCAACCCACTCCGGGCCCGGCTCGCAGTCGGCATCGGTGAAAAGAACTATTTCTCCCCTCGCAACTTCCAGGCCTGCGTTCCGGGCCGCTGCAGGCCCGCCGTGAGGGATCACCAGGACCTGATCGGCGCCTTCCTCCCTCGCCACTCCCGCAGTGTCATCTGCAGAACCATCATCCACAACGATCACCTCATACCATCCCCTGGGGACGGTCTGGGAGTTCAGAGCCCTGAGGCAGGCTCTCAGCTCGCCGGCAGCCTGGTATGCGGGTATGATAACAGAACACTTAAGCGCCGATCCCATTTTTCCTCCAGCGGGGCCACAGGGCTAAAAGGGCCGCAGCCGCAAGCGGAGGCCCCATCACCACAAGGTGAAGGATCAGGCCCGCAGCCAGGGCCAGATCCCTTGATATTCCGAAGAGGGCGAGGGATACGACGCAGATCCCCTCAAAGATCCCCACGCGCCCGGGCACCGGGATGTTCCCCCCTGCCATGAGGGCAGCGAGCAGGAAAAGGGATGCCTTCAGCGAGGGGATCCCGAAAGCGGCCAGGACAGCCCAGTTGGCTGCTCCCCCCAGGGCCCAGGTGAGCCCGGTCCACAGAGCGACATCCCGGTAGGTCTGGGGCTGGCGGACAGACTCCATTCCTTCAGCCAGACGGCGGGCGAAGGACAGGAAAGCCCTGTCCCAGCCGAGGGGGGCGATGGCCAGGATCCGGGCGGCCAGGCGGAAGAGCTCCTCCTGCCAGCGCAGGCCGCACCAGACCGCCCCGATCAGGAGGAAGAAGGCCAGGGCTGTTGACCAGGTGGAGCGGACGAACCATTCGGGCAGGGGCATGAGGACGAGGAGGAGCAGGCCGCAACCGAGGAGGGCCAGAAGGTCCCACATCTTTTCCACGGCGATGCTGCCGAGGGCCTCGGCGGTGCTGGCCTCCCCATCAGGAGATATCCACATGGCCCGGAGGAGGTCGCCGCTGCGCACCGGGAGGGCCAGGTTAGTCACCTGCCCCACGAGGATAGCGGTAATGGCGGGGCGGAGGGGGAGGCTGGAACGCCGGAGCAGCACCTTCCAGCGCATGGCGCGGGTGAAGAAAGTGGCCACTATGGCCAGCGTGCCGGCGAGGACCCAGCGGTAATCGGCGGAGGCTAAAGCTCCGGCCACCCCTTTCCAGTCCAGGCCCCGGACGAGCAGCCAGACTGAAAGAGCGGCCACCAGTATTCCCGCAAGCCAGCGGATAATGAGCCTGAGCTTTGCGGAGGACATGGGTTTCACCTTCTCCTGAAATCACGGGCCAGCAGGAGCAGCCAGGTCAGGGCGAGGAGGCTCCAGAGGAGCTTTTCCCACAAAGGGGAAACGGTAACGGCAAGGCCAGCGCAGAAAAGGGCCAGGCCGAAGTCAAGGGCGCGCTGAAAATAAGGGCGCGATAGGGCTTCCCGGAAGCGGGTGCGG
>DAOUBN010000283.1:0-3006 GCA_034432815.1 Anaerolineae bacterium
TGGGGGCTTTGCCCCCCTGCACCCCCCTTTGTTAGAGCATTGAAAAGCCCTGGGGTGACCGGTGGTGTTTTGACAGGGGCAGGCGGGGGTAATATAATTTGAGAACTCAAAGGGAGGGGGAGAAATTGCTTACTTTTAACGTGGCGCAGCTCCTTAAAGAGCCCACAGGGGCTTTCCGGGAATATGAGGTCCAGGAATCGGTGGATGGGCTGGACGAAAGTTTCAGCCCCGCCGGACCCCTCACGGGCAAAATTGTCCTGCTTCACGCTGGCCGCCACACCATCCTGGTGACGGGTTCATTCAGGATACCCCTCAACCTTTTCTGCAGCCGTTGCCTGGAGCCTGTGGTGGAAACGGTGGAATTCCAGATTGAAGAGGAATTCAAAGCGACGGTGGATGTGGAGGCGGGAACGCACCTCGTCTGGGATCCAGTGGAAGTGGAGGAGAGCAACCTCATTGACGCCTCCCACACCCTTGACCTCACGGAGGTCATACGCCAGCACATAATCCTGAACATCCCGATGAAAACCCTCTGCAAACCCAATTGCCTCGGGCTCTGCCCCCGCTGCGGCGCCAACCTCAATCTGGGGCCGTGCGGGTGCGAGGAGGAAGAGATAGACCCGCGCTGGGCTGCCCTTAAAGCCCTCAAAGCAACCCTTGAAAACTGAGAAGGAGGTGTTCGGAAATGGGAGCTCTACCCAAGAAGAAAGTATCCAAAGGCCGAAGGGACAGGCGCCGAAGCCATTACGCGGTTACTCCACCTCAGCTTGTCCCCTGCCCGTCGTGCCACAAGCCCATCCTCCCTCACAGGGTGTGCCCTTACTGCGGAAACTACCGGGGGGTGAAGGTGTTAAAGGTAGAGGAAGGATAAAGCCCCTCGGGAGGGATCTATGCTCAGGACTCCGCTCTGTGACCTTCTGGGGATAAAGCACCCCATAATCCAGGGAGGAATGGCGTGGGTGGCCACTGCCGAGCTGGTTTCGGCCGTCTCGGAGGCCGGAGGGCTCGGAGTTCTGGGGGCAGGAAGCGCCCCCCCGGATTACGTCCGGGACCAGATCCGCAAAGTTCGGGAGCGGACTGATAAGCCTTTTGGGGTAAATGTTCCTCTGTTTTCCCCCTACGCTGCCGAAGTGGTGAAAGTGTGCATAGAGGAAAAGGTTCCGGTAATGACCACCGGGGGAGGCAATCCTGCCCCCTTCATCGGCCCTTTGAAGGAAGCAGGGATAATCGTCATCCCGGTGGTGGCTTCAGTTGCCCTGGCCAAACGCCTTGAGAGGATGGGGGCTGATGCCCTGGTGGCCGAAGGGATGGAGTCGGGCGGCCACATAGGCGATGTGGCCACCATGCCCCTTGTCCCCCAGGTGGTGGATGCAGTGAGCATCCCGGTGATCGCCGCCGGAGGCATAGCCGACGGCCGCGGACTTGCCGCCGCCCTCGCCCTGGGGGCGGTTGGCGTCCAGATGGGAACCCGCTTCATCTGCACTGAAGAATGCATCGCCCACCCTGTTTATAAAGAGCAAATCGTCAAGGCCCACGACAGGTCCACCATGGTTACAGGCCAGAGCCTCGGCCATCCTGTAAGAGCCCTCAAGAATCCGATGGTCCACCGCTTCCAGGAGATGGAAAAGAAGGGGGTTTCGGAGGAGGAGCTCATCGCCTTCGGCACCGGGGCGCTGCGCAGGGCCGTTCTGGAAGGGGACTGGGAAAACGGCTCCTTCATGGCCGGGCAATCGTGCGGTCTTATCCACGACATAGTCCCGGTTAAAGTCCTCATTGAACGCATAGTAGCCGAGGCTGAAGAGATCCTCACGCGCAAGCTTCCTTCTTATGTGGTGAAATGAAACTGGCTTTCGTCTTTCCCGGGCAAGGCTCCCAATATGTGGGGATGGGGAAAGAGGCCTTTGAAGCTTATCAGGAAGCGGCGAGGGTCTTCTCCATAGCCGATGAAATCCTCGGTTTTCCCCTTTCTCGCCTCTGCTTTGAAGGCCCGGAAGAAGCTCTCAATGACACCGTGAACACTCAACCGGCGGTTTTCGTCGTTTCGCTGGCCCTCTGGGAAGTGCTTAAAGGGAGAGTGAAGCTGGATGCGGCTCTCTTCACGGCGGGGCACAGCCTCGGGGAATACACCGCTCTGGTGGCTTCGGGGGCGATGGGCTTTGAGGAAGGGCTGCGGCTGGTCAGCGTGAGGGCCCGCCTTATGAAAGAAGCAGGGGAAAAGAACCCGGGGGGAATGGTCGCAGTTATCGGAACTGATCCTCAGAGGCTGGAGGAGATATGCCGGGATTTATCCTCGGCCACCGGCCTGTGCCTTAAAGTCGCCAACCACAATTCCCCGGAGCAATATGTCCTGGCGGGTCACAGGGAAGCGCTGGAAATGGTTCTCCCCAGACTCAAATCCCCTGGTGTGAAAGTTATACCCCTCAAAGTTAGCGGAGCTTTCCACACAGAATTGATGGCCCTGGCTCAGGAAGGCCTGAAGAGAGCCCTGGCCGAAGTCAACTTCAATCCGGCGGCTCCTCCTGTTGTGGCCAACACCACTGCCCGCCCGATCCGGGAGCCGGATGAGATAAGGGAAGAGCTGGCCAGCCAGCTGGTAAGGCCTGTTCTGTGGAAGGAATCGGTGGAATTCATGGCCCGGAGCGGAGTGGAAGCTTTCGTGGAAATAGGCCCTGGCAAGGTGCTGGCGGGCCTGATCAAAAGGACGGTGCCAGAGGCTGCAGTGTTCAATATCGGCAAGCCTTCTGATCTGGAGGGATTTGCCTCATTGTGGGGCTAATGCGGAGGCTGAAGCCATGGAAAGGAGAAGCCTTGAGTTAACGGTAGAAGTCCCCACAAGTGTGAGGAAGGCCCTGGGGGACGAGGCCGCCCTGGACCTGGTTGCCTGGTTTGTGAAAGCTGTCCCCTCGGTGGCCGTGACGAGGGAGGAGTTCAAGGAGGTTATCTCCCGCCTTGACAGGATTGAGGCGGACTTGAAAGCCCTGAAGGAATCGGTGGACAAACGCTTTG
>DAOUBN010000284.1:0-16934 GCA_034432815.1 Anaerolineae bacterium
AAAAAAACGGCCCCCCCCAGGGGCCTCCGCAGGGGGGGGGGGGTAGGGGGTGAACGGGGGGGAAAAGACCCCCCCGCCAGCCGCAGTAATGCGGCTGGCCAGGCGAGCGTGCGGCGGGGAGCAAGGCCGGAGGGCCCGGCCCGGACCAGAAGTCCGGTTGGGTCCGGTCGCAGCGGCGACGGTGAGGGTGGGTAACACCCACCAGGCCAGGAGCCGCCGGCGAGACGAATGGCGGACTAAAACAGAATCGGGGGTACGGCCACTGCCTCAGAGCCGAGGTGGCGGAACCTGGCAGACGCACTGCGCTCAGGACGCAGTGGGGTTCTTCCCCGTGCGGGTTCAAATCCCGCCCTCGGCACCTTAACGCGGGGTGGAGCAGCGGTAGCTCGCCGGGCTCATAACCCGGAGGTCGCAGGTTCAAATCCTGCCCCCGCTATCACAAAAAGCCCCGGAACGTTCAGACCGGGGCTTTTTGTTTTGGCAAAATCCCTCCAGAGCTTTATAATTTAGCCCGAAAGGCCTGGGAGGACAGTTATGGGAAACCATACCCTTTACATCCTTATGCACCGGCGCGCACGCCGGGCAAGAAACAACAGCACAGGTGCCCTGGCTTTCAAAGCACTGGGAGGATTTCTCCTCCTGGCTGTGGTTTTGACCTTTGCCTCCTTCCTCGCCTTCGTGGGAGGAGCTGCAGGCATCTACGCCTACTATGCCAGTTCCCTCCCTGAACCGAAAGCCGTGGAGCAAATAGCTACAGGAAGCTTTGAAAGCACAAAGATATACGACCGAACGGGGAAACACCTCCTCTATGAAATAGTGGACCCCTTTGCTGGCTACCGAACCTGGGTTCCGCTGGAGAAAATACCCCTGCATTTGCGCCAGGCCACCATCGCCATTGAAGACAAAAACTTCTACAAAAACCCGGGCATAGACCTGGAAGGACTCGCCAGGGCCATATGGTATAACCTCAGAGGTTACCCGATCCAGGGTGCCAGCACCATCACGATGCAGCTCGTGAAAAACACCGTCATCCCCCCTGAGGAGCGATACAAAAAGACCATCACCCGCAAAATTAAAGAGGCAATCCTGGCCCTGGAGATCTCCCGACGCTATCCCAAGGACCAGATCCTGGAGTGGTATCTCAACACCATCTACTACGGCAACCTGGCTTATGGAGTTGAAGCCGCCTCCCAGGTCTACTTTGGGAAGCACGTCTGGGAATTGAACCTGGCCGAAAGCGCAATGCTGGCCGCCATCCCCCAGTTCCCGGCCCTGAACCCCATTGACAACCCCGAAGAAGCCCGCAAGCGCCAGCACCTGGTCCTGGACGCAATGGTCCGCCAGGGCTACATAACCCCGGAGCAAGCTGTGGAAGCCAAATACTACACCCCCATTAAAGTGAAGCCGCTCCGGGAGAAGACTGGAATAATAGCCCCCCACTTCGTCCTATACGTCCGCAAACTTCTGGAGGAGGAATTCGGGCCGGACCTGGTTTACAGGGGAGGGCTCAAAGTATACACCACTCTGGACCTGGACTTCCAGAGGCTGGCAGAGGAGGAGGCCCGCAAGCACATTGAGGCCCTCCGCAATGACCCCAAAATTGAGAAAAAACCCTCCAACGCCGCTGTAGTGATATTGCGCAACCGGACCGGCGAGATCCTTGCGATGGTGGGGAGCATTGACTACTGGAACGAAGAGATAGACGGCGAAGTCAACATGGCCATTTCCCCCCGCCAGCCGGGCTCCGCCTTCAAGCCCTTCACTTACGTGACAGCGCTGGCCCAGGGCTTCACCCCCGCCACCATGCTCCTGGATGTCCCCATGTGCTTCCCCGACCCACCCAACCCGCCTTACTGCCCGGTGAACTACGACCGCAAATACCACGGCCCCCAGAGCCTCCGCAATGCCCTGGCCCGCTCATACAACATCCCGGCCGTCTGGACCCTGAGCAAAGTTGGGGTGAAGAACGTTATAAACGTAGCCCACCGCATGGGCATCACCACTTTAAACGCCGACCACTACGGCCTTTCCCTAACCCTCGGCGGCGGCGAGGTTGCTCTTCTGGACATGGTCTTCGCCTACTCCGTCTTCGCCAACGGCGGCACCATGATGGGGGAACCAGTCCCGCCCGAGAAGCGCCTTCCCGGCTATCGGGAACTTCAGCCGGTGGCCATCCTCCGGGTTGAGGACAAAAACGGACGGGTCCTCAAGCAATTCACTGCCCCCGAATCGCGCCAGATCCTCAGCCCCCAGTTAGCCTACCTGATAACCCACATCCTTTCCGACAATAAGGCCCGCATTGCGGCCTTCGGCGCGAACAACCCGCTCCAGATCTCCCGTCCGGCAGCCGTCAAGACAGGAACGACAAACGATTGGCGGGATGCCTGGGCCATCGGTTACACCCCGCAGATATGCGTGGGGGTATGGGTCGGGAACACTGACAATGAGCCTATGGAGCGCATCCCGGGGGCAAGAGGTGCTGCCCCGATATGGCACAACATCATGGAAAGGGCCTATAATGAGGGCCTGGTAGAGCGCCTGATAAGCCCTGAGCCTGTGGAGAAGGACTTCAAGCGCCCTCCGGATATCGTGGAAGTAGAAGTTTGCGCCATATCCGGCCTACTCCCCAACCCCCACTGCCCCCACAGGGTTAAGGAGATCTTCATCAAAGGGACCGAACCCACAACCTACTGCAACATCCACCAGGCTTTCTTGGTAAACAAAGCCAACGGCAAACTGGCCACCGCCTACACTCCTCCTGAACTGGTGGAGGAAAGGGTCTACGAGATCTACCCGCCCGAAGCGGCCGACTGGGTCAGGATGGCCGGCATACCCCAGCCTCCAACGGTTTACGACGACTCCTACGGCCTCGCCCTCCAGGGAGGGGATGTAGCCATTCTCAACCCCCTGCCCTACTCTTACGTCCGGGGAGTGGTGCCGATAATGGGCAATGCCCGCTCGCCCAATTTCATGCTCTACCGCCTGGAGGTCGGGAAGGGCCTCAATCCATCAGCCTGGAGCCAGATCGGCGGGGATCACTACAACCAGGTGGAAAACGGGGTTCTGGAATACTGGGATACCACCGGGCTTGAAGGCCTATATACCCTCCAGCTCACGGTGGTGGACCACGACCAGACCATCAAGCGCTCCGTAATCCAGGTTACGGTGGATAACACCCCGCCCAGGGTTGAGCTGGTGCACCCCGAGGACGGGGATGTCTACGTCATGGAACAGGACGAGTGGGTTAACATCCAGGCCTACGCCACCGACAATATCTCCATGGACAGGGTTGAGTTTTACCTGGATAACAACAAAATCGGGGAGAGCTCCGTCCCGCCTTACAGCTTCAAGTGGACCATCAGGATGTCCGACACAATCCCCATGCCCGGCATGGTAATAACGGCCCTTGTCCCCATAACCAATCCCGATGGCACTGTCTCCTGGCAGGAAATGGCCATAGCCCAGAGTTTCGTGGAGGGAGAAACCCGCAGGCTGGTCTTCTCCAGCGGCATGACAATAATATCCGATACAGCCGGCTACACCGAAACCCACGTCATTCACGTTATAGCTTACGATTCTGCCGGCAACTCCACCCAGAGCGAGCAGATCCGCATAAGCGTGGTGCACGAAAAGAAGGAGAAGAGGGCAGCGCTGCCTTCTTCCGAAGCCTGGATGAGGAAGCCCGAGGAGGCATGGCTAAACAGCTCCCGCTCCTGGAAGAAGTTAAGCTGACAGCCCGCACTCCCCTCGCCGAAGCCATAGAGGCCTTCAAAGGCTACATGGAAAGGGAAGGCTTCGCCTTAAACACCAGGAAGTCCTTTCTGTGGGATTTGAGCCTCTTCAGCCGCTACCTCGGGGAGGAAAGGCCCATCGGGACCATAAGCACCCTGGATCTGAAGGGCTTCCTGGATTACCTCCTCTACAGGCGGGGGGTTCCCTGCAAGCCCAAATCCTATGCCAGGCGCCTTACTACCCTCAAGGTTTTCTTCCGATGGCTCCGCAAAACCGGGGCGATACCGGAGGATCCCGCTGCGCCCATACCCCACAGGCCGGCGAGGCCATCCCTCCCGGAGTTCCTCACGGACGAAGAAATTGAGGCTGCCCTCAGAGCAGCCAGCCGCCTGGCCTCCGGCCCCGAACCCGATTACAGGCCCCTTTTCCTCTTCCTCCTGATCCTGAGCACTGGGATCAAGAAAAGCGAATGCCTGAACCTGCGCCCTGTGGACTTTGACCTATCGGACCCCTCAAGCCCTGCCGTTCTGATCCGTTACAGCAACCCTAAATTTCAATACAAGGAGCGCAAGCTTGCCCTGCCCCCAGAAATCGTTCCGGCTTTCAGGGCTTACCTTGAGCAATACAGGCCCCGGGAAAGGCTCTTTGAGTGCACAGGCCGCAACCTGGAATACGTCCTGCACGAACTGGCCCAGGCGGCAGGCCTCACCCGAAGCATCACCTTTGAGATGCTCCGGTGGACGAGAGCCATCAAAGATTTCAAAGCCGGCATGGAGCCCGAGCACCTTCGCCGCAAGCTCGGCTTGTCCCGCATAAGGTGGGTGGATTTCAGGGATACCCTGGAGAAAATCGCTATGCCACTTTAAGGAGGCAGACATGCGCTACAAACTCTTCATCCCCGGCCCTTGCGAAGTGGAAGAAGAAGTCCTGGCGGCCATGGCCAGGCCCACCCCGAGGCACTACGGCTCCGAGTGGATGGAAATTTACACCGAAACCCTGGGCCTCCTCAAGGAGATCTTCCAGACCCGGAACGACCTCTTCATCCTCCCCGCAGCCGGTTCCGGAGCGATTGACATGGCCTTCGGGAGTGCTTTCTCCCCGGGCGAAGCAGTGGTGGTGGGCATTAACGGCTTCTTCGGTGAGAGGATGGCCACTATAGCTCGCTCCTGGGGCCTGGAGGTGATTGAATTCAAGGCCGATTGGGGCCGCCCCCTTGACCCCGAAGACCTCAGGCGTCTCCTCCGGGAGCCCCCGGAAGCCAGGGGGGTGGCCGTCGTCCACCACGAAACCTCCACCACCGTGATGAACCCCCTCCAGGAGATCGCCGATGTCGCCAGGGAGAAAGGGCTGCTTCTCATAGTTGACGCCATCTCTTCCCTGGGCGGGGTGCCGCTTCCCGTGGACGAGTGGGGCATAGATATGTGCATAACCGTGGCGAACAAATGCCTGGAATGCCCTCCCGGCCTGGCTTTCATATCTGTGAGCCCAAGGGCCTGGGAGCATGTGGAGCGCAATGAAAGCCACCACGGCTGGTATCTCAGCCTCAGGACCTGGAAGAAGTATGCCACCGAGTGGGCGGAATGGCACCCTTACCCCGTCACGCTCCCCACCAACAACATCCTGGCCCTGAGGGAGAGCCTGAAGCGCATCCTGAGGGAAGAGGGCCTTCAGGCCCACTTTGAGCGATACAGGAGGGCGGCCAGGGCCGTGAGGGAAGGGCTTAGGGCCATAGGCTTTGAAATGCTGGTAGAAGAGCCCATCGCCTCGCCCATAGCCACCGCGGTGAAGATACGGGAAGGGCTTTCCGTGAAGGAAATGATGGATTTCCTGGCGAGGGAATACGGGATCCTGATCTCCGGCGGGCTCGGACCCTTTGAGGGCAAAATCTTCCGGGTTGGGCACATGGGGAAAGCTTCCACCACGCCTTTCCTCCTGGAATTCCTCTTCGCCGTTGAGGAATTCCTCCGCAGCAGGGGCATCCCGGTGGAGCCCGGCCGGTCCCTGGCTGGGCTTGCATGAGAAGGCCCCCAAAACACAAAGTCGGGGGCGTTTCTGCCCCCGACTTTGTGCTAAGGAGGAGAATCCGGGTTGCTGGCCTTGCCCCCTACACCCCGATTTCCATTTTAGTGAAGGTTATGGCTTCTTGCTTGACGCAATCCTTACGATTCCCCTGCGATTTCCTTACTATCTTCAGGCAGAAGCCCGGCCTTCCGTTTTATGATCTGGATGGCCTCGCCTATCTGCTTGGAGAGGGGCTTCCACTCAAGGCCCAGGATCTCCAGGCCCGGCTGGACTATCGGCAGGATGAGTTTGTGGCCTGGGGCTAAAGCTACAGCTTCGGCTATCCCTGGAGTAACTTCGCCCATGAGGGAGTGGGGGATGAGAATGCTCAGCGGAGCTATTATGAAATCGGCCTCCCGGACTGAGATGCGGATGGCGTTTTCCCCCGTGGCTCCCCGATTAGCCCTGGCTTTCATCATCTTATCGGTGGCGATGGCGTTGGTGCCCAGAGCTATTATCTCCACCTCAAGGGGAAGCTCCTGCCGCAACCGGGCCACCACTTCGGCCCCGATCCCTCCTCCGAGTCCGTCTATGACCGCTATGACCATGGCAACCACCCCTCAGGTTTTTAGGGGATTTTACCGCATGCTCATGCGGTGGGCAAAAGGGAGGAGGAACTAAGAGGACATCCTGAGCTTCCCCAGCAGGATGATGAGCAGGCTCACCGCCGTCAGGGCCAGGAGGAAAACCACAGGCTTGACCCAGGGATAAAGTTCCCGGAACTCCCGCTGGAAGGAAATTTTTTCCCCGGGCTTTATAAGCCACTCCTGCTCTGTGCCGCCAGCATCCAGTTCCAGCTCCAGGGAGGAATTCAGCCTGAGGGCTTCCAGTTCCCTGGCTCCTGTCTCCAGAAGCTTCAGCGCAAGCTCCTGAACCGCTTCGGATTCAAGGACTTCCTCCGAGGCGAGCTCTTTCCCCCTTTTCCTCAGGGTTGCCAGCTCCAGTTCCATGAGGTTCAGGGCTTCAGAAGTGTCCACTTCTCCTTCAATGAAGAGGCGCTTGCCCAGAAATTCAGCGCGCTCGCTCCATTCAGTAGCGGAGGCCTTAAGGGGGACGATGCACAGGGCGAAATCGCTCCTCACAGGGAACCGGGCGGCGATTTCCTCCCTCTCGGGAGCGTGCATTTCCCCGAGGGGAAAGTCCACCCGAATGACGAGGCGGTCGCTTCCTTCCAGAGCCAGGGAGGCAAGATCGGGATCAGAAGGGTTGTAGAGGGGGCCTGAAGCGCAGGAGCACACAAGCTCCCCTGAGCCTGGCTTCAATTTCACCTGGGCTCTGGTGGAGCGGCAGAGGGGGAGCTTCACCCCCAGCATTTCCCAGAAATCCCGGCCGAAAACCTCGTTTATCAGGGAAATAGCCTGGCGGTATTCCCCTTCTTCCATGAGCCTAACGGCCAGGAGGGCGCTCAGGTCTCGCCTTAGCCGGGCCACTTCGCCTGCCCCGGATGGGACAGGGTGGCCTTTTTCGGCCAGAGCCATGGCTTTCTCCAGGTAGGAGATCGCCTCCCTATATGAGCTCTCCCCTTGAAGTTCCCTGCTCAGAGTCAGGTAAATGCTCTGGAGGGTCCAGGCCAGATTTCCCTCCGGAGCTCCTGCCTCCACAGCCCTTTCAATCTCCCGGGCTGCCAGGGCAAGGGTGGGTGGATCTGCAGAGCCATCGGGCCTGAAAGCCCGGTGGTAGTAGAGGGCTGCCAGGTCCAGGGAAACCTGGTAGAGGGTCGGGTCGGCCGAGCGGGCCCTTTCCAGATAAGCTATGGCCTCCCGGTAGAATCGTTCCCCTGCTTCCGAACCGGCGGGCAGAGCCATGGCCAGGCTCCGGTAAATCGTGCCCGTTTCGTATAGAGAGAGGGCATCGGCTTTGCCTTTGAGCTCCCGAAGCCTGCGTTGAAGGGAGGGGGCCAGCAGTGAGAGCCTTATTTCAGGAGGAAAGGGCTCCTTAATCCAGCGCCAGGTCAGCCTGAAGCCGTCAAACTCAAATCCACCAGGCTCCGCCTCTACAAGCTCCGCCTGGTCCATGAGGTAAGGCAGGTGGACGGTAACCCGTATGCTGTCAATGCTCCGGGCGAAATCTACAGGGAGGGGATATGAAAGGGTTATCAGCGGGTAACCGGTTAAGGGCAGGGTGCACTGGAGAGTCAGGACTTCCTTTGAACCTGGTTCCAGGGTTATCTCCACGGGCTCTTTCACGCCGAGGACTTCCTTCCCCCTTTTGAGGACTGGCTTTTCAATTGAATCGGGGAAGCTCGCCCGGACGGAAAAAGCTCTGGCTTCAAGCTTGCTGGTGTTCTCAAAGCGGTAGGAAGCGGAGAATTCAGCGGATAGTGGCTCCTCGTGCAGTTTTATATCAACGGCAAGGGAATGGAGCCTGACTTCTTTGGGGATACTGAGGGGAACGAGGAGAGGGGCTGAAGGGACCTGGGCGTTCAGGTCCATGGCCACGGCGATGGATAAGGCCAGGGCGATTGCAGGCGCTGTCAGCCTCCGGAGAGCCATCAGCATCCCTCCCCCTCCAGGAAGGCCCGGATGATCTCCACAGCTTTCGGACAAGCTCCCTCCCTCGCTTCCAGCCAGTGGATGCGGGGATCGTCCAGCCTGAACCAGTTATACTGGTGGCGGATGAAGTTCCTGGTGCGCCTTTTCATGAGGGCCACTGCTTCATCCAGGCTCAACTCTCCCCTGAGATGCCGCCCTATTTCCAGATAACCAACCCCCGACATTGATGGCAGGTTCAGGGAGTAACCCATCCTCAAGAGTTTTTCCACCTCGGCCACGAGCCCTTTCTCCAGCATGAGCTCAATCCGCCGGTCAACCCGGCTGTAAAGCTCCTGCCTGGGAAGAGTCAGGCCCAGGATGAGGGTCCTGAAAGGGGGAGGGCTCCGGCGGCGGAGCTGGGAGAAAGGCTTTCCGGTGGCGAGGCAAACCTCCAGCGCCCTCACCACCCTCCTCACGTTCCTGGGGTCCACAAAGCTGGCCGCTTCGGGGTCAAGCTCCAGGAGGCGGCGGAAGAGGAATTCAGCCCCTTTCTCTTCCGCTTCCTGGAAGAGCTCCCGCCTCAGTTCCGGCGAAGGCGGGACCCGGGGCACCTCCCAACCTTCCACAAAAGCCCAGACGTATTGTCCGGTTCCTCCCACCAGCAGCGGAATTTTCCCCCGGGACAGGATCTCCTCCCAGGCTTTCCGGGCCATTTCCAGGAACATGGCCAGGGTGAAAGTCTGGTCCGGATCCACCACATCAACAATGTGGTGAGGCACCCGCAGGCGCTCCTCCGGAGTGGGCTTGGCCGTCCCTATGTCCATGTGCCTGTAAACCTGGCGGGAATCAGCGGAGATGACTTCAACCGGCAACCTGCCCCCTATGCAGAGGGCAAGTTCCGTCTTCCCCACCCCCGTTGGCCCAACAATGGCTATGAGAGGGGGTTTACTGTTCTTCCACTGCATTTTTGATGAGGTTTATGCGCCTTACGCTCCCCCTGGGGGAGACCTCAATGGCCAAGAGGTCAATCCGCCAGAAGCCCTCCCAGCCCCTTTCGGCCACGTAAGACTGGGCTGCGCGCAGGAGGCGCTCTTTCTTCCAGGGGGTTACGGATTCCTCCGGCGTCCCGAAGCGCCTGGATCGGCGGGTCCGCACTTCCACGAAAACCAGGCACGACCCTTCCACCGCTACCAGGTCTATTTCACCGCCCTGGCAGCGGTAATTCCGCTCCAGGATCGTGTAGCCCTGGCTCTGCAAATATCGGGCGGCCAGGTCTTCCCCCAGCCGCCCGATGTCACGGCAACAAGTCACTGGCTAAAATCCCTGCCTCAGCAGGCTTTCCAGCAGGCCCCCCAGACCCGCTCCCATTGCGCCAAGTATGACGAAAGCGAGCACGGAAAGGATGAGCATGGCTATGGTGAAGAGGAATCCGGCGATGTAGAAGCCGCACCCGAACCTCAGGCCATCCATAATGTCCAGCCGGAATTTGGGCTCCTGAGCCATTGGCTCTCCTCCTTCTCAAAATTCCCCGCCCCCTGCCAGCCTCTCGGCAGCAGTGTAGGGGTCAATTTCCCTTTTTACCACCTTGTCCAGGATCTCATTTATGGCCTGGCGGTCAACCCTGGCCAGAATGCGCCTGAGGAGCTCCATCCGGAGGATTTCTTCTATTTCCCGGCTTGCCCTCAGCCTTTCCTTCTCCTCCCACTCCCCGCTTTCTTTAAGGAAAGTCAGGTGCCTCTCAATGGCCTCTACAAGGGCTTTGATCCCTTCCCCCCGGGTGGCGATGGTCTTGCAGATGGGAGGGCGCCAGCGGGGCTGAGGGGTTTCGGTTGAGGCTTTGACCTCCATCAGGATGCCGTGGTGGAAGTATCTTCCTGAATTGCCCAGGCTCATCATGGCTTCCAGGTTCAGGGCTACCCCATCTGCCCCTTCCAGATCAGCCTTGTTCACAACGAAGATATCGGCTATTTCCAGGAGCCCGGCCTTTATGACCTGGATGTCATCTCCCAGGCCTGGAACTTCCACCACGATGGTTGTGTGGGCAGTGCTGGCGATATCCACTTCGGCCTGGCCTGCTCCAACGGTCTCTACCAGGATTTTCTCATAACCGGCGGCATCCAGGATCTTGACCGCATCGGCGGTGGCCCTGGCGAGCCCTCCCAGGCTTCCCCTGGTGGCCATGCTGCGGATGAAAACCCCGGGGTCGTTGTATAAATCCCTCATCCGGATGCGATCCCCGAGGATGGCTCCGCCGGTGAAGGGGCTTGAGGGGTCCACTGCCACAATCCCAACCCTGAAGCCCATGAGGCGGTATTCCTTGGCCAGTTCGTTTACCAGGGTGCTCTTTCCAGTTCCCGGGGCCCCTGTAACCCCTATGATGTGGGCCTTTCCAGTGTGAGGATAGAGGGACTTGAGGGCTTCCCGGGCTGAGGCTCCATCGTTTTCGGCAATGCTTATGAGGCGGGCTATGGCCCTTTTATCCCCCAGTATAACGGCCCGGACCAGTTCTTCAAGCATTCCTGCGGCTTCTCCTTATTTCGGCCACTTTGTTGCGGATGTATTCCACTATGGTCTGAGTGGAAGTGCCCGGGCCGAAGATTTCGGCAATGCCCGCCTCTTTAAGTTTGGGGACGTCTTCGTCCGGTATTATTCCTCCGGCTATCACCAGGACGTGGTCAAGCCCCTTCTCCCTGAGGAGCTGGACGGTTCTGGGCAGAAGGGCCATGTGGGCCCCTGAGAGGATGGATAGCCCTACTACATCCACATCTTCCTGGAGGGCCGCTTCGGCTATCATCTCAGGGGTCTGGCGGAGGCCGGTGTAAATAACTTCCATCCCCGCATCCCTGAGGGCCCTCGCTACCACTTTAGCCCCCCGATCGTGACCATCAAGGCCTGGCTTGGCGATGAGAACCCGGATTTTCTCTTCGGCCATCTTTAACCTCCGGATGAGCCAAGGATTTTCCTGGCCTGAGATTCAAATTCCTTGAGGGTGTTCGCTTCCAGGGCCAGGTCCAGCAATTTCTCCAGTTGCTCCAGCTCCCAGCCATCGGACACCTTAGCAAGCCAGTCGGGCAGGGAACCGAAGCGCTTCAGCACCACCTTCTGCAGGGATTTCAGAGCCCCCTCTTTGAGACCTCGCTGGAGGCCCTGCTGGAGGCCTTGCTGGAGGCCTTGCTGGAGGCCTTGCTGAAGGCCTTGCTGAAGGCCCTGCTGGAGTCCCTCTTGCAAACCTTGTCGCCGACCCTCCAGCAAGCCTTCCTGGATGCTTCGCCGGCGTTCTTCCTCCAGCCATTCCTGTATGAAAGAGGCATTCCTCATCTCTTCAACCTCCTCCTTGAAGAACTCCCAGAGGAAATCCCTGGGAAAATAACGCGAGGCTATGGTGACAGCCGCCGCCAGGAGGTCGGCCCGCTTGCGTTGGTCCTCTTCAGCCAGGATCAACTCTTTCTCGCGGACCAGGACCTCCTCCGAGGGTTCTTTCACCAGGCTGACGAGCAATGGCGCAAGCTCCCGGTGCTTCCCTTCCCATATTTCTTCCCGGAACTCCCAGAGCTTTATCACCGGGTAGCGAAAGCTGTTCACTGTTACTCCGCCGACTTTTACCTTATACTCCTCCGGGACCGGGGCCCGGCGCGGTTCCAGGTAGAGGGCGAGGGAGACCACAGGCCTGTCAAACTGCGAAGAGAGCATGGCTGAGTATTCAAACATCCTCCTGGGGAAATCCCGCCTGTGGCGGAGCTGGAATTCCAGGTGCACTATGTATTCTTTCCCTTCCAGCCTCGCCCTGTGGATGAAATCCACCCTCTTTTCAGGCAATGCCAGTTCCACATTTTCAAGAGCTTCCACAAGCTCAAAATCCACATCAGGGAAAGCCAGCTTCAGGAAAGAAGCCGCGTAATCCCTTGCCAGGACTTTGAGCACCCGGTCAAAGACGTTGAAGGTCGCCATCAGATGATGATGGGCTCGCGATATTCTCCGAAGACCTCCCTCAGCACTTTCATCATCTCTCCCAGAGTAGCGTAAGCCCGCACGCAATCCAGGATGTAAGGCATGAGGTTTTCCTTCTCGTCCATGGCTGCGTTGCGGAGGCGCTCCAGGCACTGCCGCACCCGCTCGTTGTCCCGTTCCCTGCGAACCCTGGCCAGCCGCTCGCGGTGCCGCCTCTCCCCCTCTGGATCTATCTTGTGGATGGGGATAGTGATGGGCTCATCGGAGACGTATTCGTTGACTCCGACTACTATCCGCTTCTTTTCGTCAATTTCTTTCTGATATCGGTAAGCAGCGTCGGCGATCTCCTTCTGGGGGAAGCCCTTTTCTATGGCGGCGATCATCCCACCCATGGCGTCAATCTTGCGGAAATACTCGTAGGCTGCCTCTTCCATCTTACGGGTCAGATACTCCACATAATAACTTCCCCCGAGGGGGTCAATGGTATTCACCACCCCGGTTTCGTGAGCGATGATCTGCTGAGTGCGCAGGGCTATACGCACAGCCAGCTCTGAAGGCAAGGCGAGAGCCTCGTCCATAGAGTTGGTGTGGAGGGATTGGGTGCCTCCCAGGACTGCCGCAAGGGCCTGGATAGCTACCCTCACGATGTTGTTTTCGGGTTGCTGGGCCGTGAGGGTGCAGCCCGCCGTCTGGGTATGGAAGCGCAGCCACCAGGAACGGGGATCCTTGGCCCCGAAGCGGTGGCGCATCTCTCTGGCCCATATCCTCCTGGCAGCCCTGAATTTGGCGATCTCCTCAAAGAAGTCGTTGTGGGCGTTGAAGAAGAAGCTGAGGCGAGGGGCAAACTCGTCCACATCAAGCCCCCGCTCAATCCCGGCTTTGACGTATTCAAAGCCATCGTAAAGGGTGAAGGCCAGCTCCTGAACAGCCGTGGCTCCGGCTTCCCGGATGTGGTAGCCGCTTATGGAGATGGTGTTCCACTTTGGCACGTATTTGGCTCCAAACTCAAAAGTGTCCACCACAAGGCGCATGGAGGGCTTTGGGGGGAAGACGAACTCCTTCTGAGCGATATATTCTTTGAGTATGTCGTTCTGGATGGTCCCTCCCAGCTTGGTCCAGGGGATCCCCCGCTTTTCAGCCACTACAAGATACATGGCCCAGAGGATGGCGGCCGGGGCGTTTATCGTCATGGAAGTGGTGATTTTATCCAGAGGGATCCCGTCAAAGAGGATCTCCATATCGGCCAGGGAGGAGACGGCCACCCCGCACTTGCCGAATTCTCCCTCGGCCATGGGGTCATCGGTATCGTAACCGTAAAGGGTTGGGGTGTCAAAAGCCACCGAAAGGCCTGTTTCGCCGTGCCTGAGCAAATACTTAAAGCGCTCGTTGGTCTCCTCGGCGGAGCCATAACCCGAGAACATCCTCATGGTCCAGAGGCGTCCCCGATACATCGTGGCATGGATGCCTCTGGTGAAGGGGTATTCGCCGGGGAACCCCAGCTCTTCAAGGTAATCAAAATCAGGGATATCAGCGGGGGTGTAAAGGCGGGCGATGGGCATGTCCGAGAGGTTGCGGAAGAGCTCATCCCTTTCGGGGAGCCTGGCAAGCCACTGTTGAAGGGTTGTTTCCTCCCATTGCTCCTGCCTTTCTTTAATTTTCTTCAGCGCCTCCTTGTCAAACATTCCCGCCCTCCTTTGGGGAGCTTTCTTTTCAAATTTTACCATACCCTGGGGCAAAAGCCAAACCTCTGAAGCAAAAAGGGTGCCGGGGGCCCCTACCCTTTCCCTTTTCCCCACCCCCGTTACCCGCGGCTCAGCCTACTACTCGTGGGTGGGTTTCAGGGGCTGGCAACCCGCCCCCATTTTAGTTTCTGTGGGGGACACCCCCACCTCCCCCCGTCAGGGGGCGAAGCCCTCATACCGGGGGGTATGGGGGATGTGCCCCCACCCCTCCTCTAAATAAGGCGAATGGCGAAAAATCCACTCCTCATTCGCAATTCGCCATTCAAATTGGGGAAACATCCCTTGTTTTCCCACCACTTGCCCTGGGCCAGCAATGTGGTAAAATTCTCGCAGGCCTCACTCAAACTCGGCAAATATGGAGAGAAATATCTGCTTTAAATCCATCGGGATACTTTACCACCCCCGCATCCCGGACTCCCACGGGGTAGGGGAAGAGATTCAGGCTTTTCTCCAGGAGAGAGGGGTTGAGTCCTGGCTCGGCTCCGCCTGGGATGAGCCAGGGATAAAAACAAGGCTTGGCGAGACTTCCATGCTCATAACCCTCGGAGGCGACGGCACCATCCTGAGGGCGGCCAGAGTTTCAGCCGGACACAATGTCCTGATCCTCGGATTAAACATGGGGAGGCTGGGCTTCCTGGCAGAGATGTCCCTGCACAACTGGCAGGAGGTTCTCTCCTCTGTCCTGGAGGGAAACTACTGGGTTGAAGAGAGAATGATGCTTCAGGCCTCTTTCCTGCGGGGAGGAAAAGAGAGGGCTTCTTACCACGCCCTCAACGATGTTGTGGTGAGCCGGGGAACCCTCGCCCGCATCGTCCACCTCTCCACTTACATTGATGGCTATTATTTCACCACTTACCACGCTGATGGCCTGATCGTTTCAACTCCTACTGGCTCCACTGCCTACGCCCTGGCAGCGGGAGGCCCCATCCTCCCGCCCGAACTGCGCAATATCCTCATGATTCCGATAGCCCCTCACCTCTGCCTGGACAAAGCCGTCGTGCTCTCGGAAGGCTCCTGGGTCCGGATCGTGGTCTCCACGGACCACCAGGCCATCCTGACAGTGGATGGGCAGTTTGAAGTAAGCCTGAGGAACGGGGACGAGGTGGAAGTGCAGGCAAGCCCTTACGTGGCCTGTTTTGCCCGGGTGAGGGACCGCTCATATTTCTACCAGACCCTTTTAGAAAGGCTCAGGGAGAGTTACTGATGCTGGAACGATATGCTCGCCCTCAGATGCTCAGGATCTGGAGCCTGGAGAGCCAGTATCGCCGGTGGCTTGAGGTGGAGATAGCCGTGTGCGAGGCCTGGGCTGAACTCGGAGTCATCCCTGCCGAAGCTGTGGAGGCGATAAAGAGCCGCGCCCGCTTTGACCCAGAAGAGATCGCCAGGATTGAAGCCCGAACTCATCACGATATGGTTGCCTTTCTGGAGAATGTCTCCAGCTACGTGGGAGAGGAAGCTCGCTTCCTGCACTACGGCCTCACTTCTTCCGATGTGAAGGACACCGCCCTGGCCCTTCAGATGAGAGAAGCTCTGGATTTGCTCCTGGCCGATGTGGAGGAGGTTATAGCTGAGCTCAAAGCTCAGGCTTTACGCCACAGGGACACCATGATGATGGGCAGGACCCACGGGGTCTTCGCCGAGCCCATAACCCTTGGAGTTGTCTTTGCCCGCTGGGCCTTTGAGATGCTCCGCCACCGCGAGAGGCTCAGGGCCGCCCGGGAAAGGGTAGCGGTGGGGAAAATTTCCGGCGCGGTGGGGACCTACGCTTCCCTGGATCCGAGGGTTGAAGAGATCGTGTGCCGGAAGCTCGGCCTCAAGCCTGACCCGGCCTCAAGCCAGGTCATAAGCCGGGATCGCCACGCCGAATGCCTCTGGGCCATGGCTGCCACGGCTTCCTCGGTGGAGAAGTTCGCGCAGGACATCCGCCACCTCCAGAGGACAGAAGTGGGGGAAGTGGAGGAGCCCTTCCTTGCCGGGCAGAAGGGGTCCTCAGCCATGCCCCACAAGCGCAACCCCATCCTTGCGGAGAGGCTCTGCGGCATAGCCCGCCTCTTGAGGGCTCACCTCCTTGCGGCCCTGGAGAACATACCCCTCTGGCTTGAGAGGGATATGAGCCACTCGGTGGTGGAGAGGTTCATATTCCCCGAGGCCTTCTGCCTGCTGGACTACCTCCTCGCCCGCTTCGCCTGGCTCATGCGCAACCTCAAGGTCAACCGGGAGAGGATGGCGGAGAATGTGTCTTCAAGCCTTGGCCTTTACGCCTCAGAAGCCGTCATGATGGCCCTGGTGGAAAGAGGCATGAAGCGGGAGGAAGCTTACGAACTGGTCCAAAGCCTGGCCACGAAAGCCTGGGAGGAAAGGAAGAACTTCGGCGACCTGCTCAGGTCCTCCCTGCCTCCGGAACTCCTCTCCCCTGAGGAGATAGATGCTCTCCTGGACCCCCACCGTTACCTCCGCAATTGCGATGTGATTTTCCAGAGGCTTGAGGAAATAGAGCTTCAGGGCTTTTCAACGCTCTCACACGTCCAGGCGATGGGTGAAGAAAAGAGGGGATGCAGGGGGACCCAATCCCCCTGACGGGGGAAGTGGGGGTGTCCCCCCACAAAAACAAAATTGGGGGCGAGATGGCAGCTTCTGAAGCCCGCCTGCGAGTGGGACCCTGAAGCCAGGCTCAGCCGCGGCAAACGGGGGCGGGAAAAAGAAAAAGGGCGGGGGGACACCTCCCACATCCCCCCGGAGGGGACTTCGCCCCTCCCCCCCTTCTCTGGGGGCACATCCCTGCAACCCCTCGGAAAGGGGCTCTGCCCCCTCCACCCCCGTAAAAGAGGAAAAACAGGGGGTGCAGGGGGGCGGAGCCCCCCTGACGGGGGGAGGTGGGGGGTGTCCCCCCACAAAAACTAAAATGGGGGCGAGTTGCCAGCCCCTGAAACCCGCCCACGAGTGGGAGGCTGAAGCCAGGCTTAACCGGGGCAAACGGGGG
>DAOUBN010000285.1:0-8373 GCA_034432815.1 Anaerolineae bacterium
GGGGGGTTGCGGGGGGTGTCCCCCCGCCCTTTCCTTCCTTTTCCCAAAGGGGCGAGAAGGCAACTCCTGCAACCCGGCCACGAGGGGGACCCTGAACGCAGGCTAACCCTGAGCAAACGAGGGTGGGGAAAAAACGGGAGGTGCAGGGGAAGCCCCCATGCCAGGGGATGTTCCCCGCAATTGAAAAGCCCCAGGAAAAGGGCTATCAGAGGGACTCCAAGGCAAACTCAAACGCCACTGGCCCCTCCAGGAGCTTTCCGACCTCGCAATACTTTGCCGAATTGAAGAGTATCTTCTTCTCCCGCTCCGTGAGATTGCCCCTCACCCCGATAGTCGCAGAGATCCGGCCCCCTTCGCCTTCTTGCTCTATCCCCACCTCAACTTCAAGATTGCCAAGCTCAATCTCCTTGTGCTCCGCAACGGCAGCCAGGGTCAGGGTGATACAGGAGGCGAGGGAAGCAGCCAGGAGCTCCACAGGGCAGGGCCAGCGCTTCTCCCCGGCATCCCTCCGCTCCACAGTCAGGGAGCATGGGCCTGTTTTGATTTCCGCCACACCACTCCCACGGTAGACGGCTCTGGCTTTGACCACAGCGCCTTCACCCTCCCGAGAGTTCCCTGTAGAAAACGACGGTCTGGCGAGCTGCCTCATCCCATGAGTAGATGGAAGCCTGGCTGATGCCCCTTTCCGCCAGATCCTCCCTGAATTCGTGGCTCTCCGCAAGGGCATCAATAGCCCGGGCTATGGAATCAGGCGAGCGGGGGTTGAAGTAGAGGGCGGCGTCTCCTGCCACCTCCCTCAGGGCTGGAATGTCCGAACAGGCCACGGGAGTCCCGCACGCCATCGCCTCCAGCACCGGCAGGCCGAAGCCTTCGTAAAGGGAGGGGAATACAAAAGCGGTGGAAGCGGAGTAAAGGGCAGGCAGATCGCCATCGGGCACACGGCCAAGCCAGCGGACCGAACCCTCAATCCCGAGCCTCCGGGCCAGAGCCTCAAGCCGGTAGAAATCGCGGCCCCGGGGGCCAGCAATCGCCAGGGCCACCCCCTTGCGCGCTTTCGCCCGGGCAAAAGCCCTGAGGAGGCCGTCCAGGTTCTTGTGGGGCTTCTGGGTCCCAACGTAGAGGATGAAACTGTCCGGCAACCCATACTTCAGCCGGACCGCCTCTTTTTGGGCGGAAGGGCGAGGGCGGAAATCAGGGCCTGCGGCAAGGGGGATCACCGTTGCTTTCTTCCCGCCGATATTGAAACGAGCCATGAGGTCATCAAGGGTTGAACGGGATACGGCGATAAGTCCGGATGAGGCCGAGAGGGCCAGCCGGAAGAGAGGGCGGAAGAAGATCCGGGCGCGAAGGGAGACGCTTCCGGGGCAAAGAAGAGGTATTAAATCGTAAACGGTCAGGACAGTAACGGCGCCAGGCCTTAAGGGCATGATATAGTAAAGGCTGTGGTAAAGGCAGGGCTTAAGGGTTCTGAGGACAGCCGGGATGAGCCACTGCTGGGCAAGGGAAAAAGGAGAGGCGGGGACATCAACGGTTTCCACCCTGTTCCCCGAAGGGAAGGGGTAAGAACAGCGGGCCGGATCCCTGATTAGCACCAGGCACTCGCCCCTTTCCAGGAACATGGGGAGAGCCCGGGCCAGGCTTATGCCGTATCTCCCGATCCCTGGAAAATGCTCACTGGCAGTGCGCAGGTCTAGGACGAAACGCAAAGGCAAGCCTTTCAGAGGTTATACTGGCGTCGGAACTCCTCAATCTGCTGGCGGATCTTGGTCCGCTCAGCCAGGGCCGTTTCTATGGGCTCGGCAAAATCCTTCTCCAGCGAATCCACCAGCGCCGCCACATTCTCCAGGAATTCCTTCAGGGGCTCAAGGAGGCCCACCTTTATGGGCTCCGAAAACTCTTCCTCAACCCTGCTTCTGCTGCCGTTCCCGGGGAATATATCTTCCCTCAGGCCCCTGAAGACATCCCTGCTCACTCTGTCAACGGCTTCGGGGAGCTTTTCCAGCAGGGTTTTGATGGACTCAAGAGCCTCACCGAACGCTTTCCCGGCGCCGAAGGGCAATTTCTGGAGCAACCTGGCGAAGAAATCTATAACGGCTTCAGCGAAGGGCAGGACCCTGCCCAGGGTTTTAACCATCGCTGCGCCCGCTTCCCCCATCCAGGAAGCCAGTGCCGAGAGGATCTCCTCGCCCTCCTTCAGGAGATCTCGCCACCGGGACAGGAAGGAGAGGAGCCTGCTGAGGGCTTCCTCGGCCTTTCCCACTGCCCCTTTCATGGCCTCAAGCCCTTTTTTGACCGTTTCAAGCGGCAGGGTTACGGCCTTCAGAGCCGTCTCCAGGAGCGCATCTATCCCGACCTTTTCCAGTTCCTGATAGAGTTTGAGGAGGGTGCGGAGCTTGGTGATTTCCAGTTCGTATTCAACCCTGGTGATGCTCTGGCCTGCTTTGAAGCCGCCGGCCCCTCCCAGGGCTCCGGTAGCGAGGATGACCCCGCCGGCGGCGGCCCCTTTGAGGAATCTGCGCCTTGAGGAATCCATGGCTTCCCCCCAGCTTCAAATGTCAAGGTTCCGAACTTTGCGGGCATGGGTCTGGATGAAGCGGCGGCGAGGGGGAACGCTTGAGCCCATCAGGATGCTGAAGGTGCGGTCAGCAGAAGCGGCATCCTCTATTGTCACCTGAAGAAGGGTGCGCTTTTCGGGGTTGAGAGTGGTTTCCCACAGTTGCTCGGGGTTCATTTCCCCCAGGCCCTTGTAGCGCTGTATCGCCACCACTTTGCCCTTGAACTTCTGGAGGAGTTTTTCCTTCTCCTCCTCATTGTAAGCGTAATAGTGCTCTTTCCCCACCTGGACCCGGTAGAGGGGCGGCTGGGCGATGTAGAGGTGGCCCCGCTCAATGATCTGGGGGAGATAACGGTAGAAGAGGGTCAGGAGCAATGTGCGGATGTGCGCCCCGTCCACGTCGGCATCGCAGAGGAGGATTATCCGGCCGTAGCGCAGGTTCTCAATGTTGAACTGCTCCCCTACCCCCGTGCCCAGGGCTGTTATTATGGCCTTGACCTCGTTGTTCTCCAGGATCTTGTCCAGGCGGGCCTTCTCCACATTGAGGATTTTGCCCCGGATGGGCAGGATTGCCTGGAAGCGCCTGTCCCGGGCCTGCTTCGCCGACCCCCCAGCGGAATCGCCTTCAACTATGAAGAGTTCGGTCTGAGAAGGGTCCCTGATGGAGCAATCGGCCAGCTTGCCCGGTAAAGTCATGCTCTCCAGGACGCTCTTGCGGATGACCAGATCCCTGGCCTTGCGGGCTGCCTCGCGGGCTCTGAAGGTGGTCAGGCACTTCTCAATTATAGCCCTGGCCTCCCTGGGGTTCTCCTCAAGCCACCTGGAGAAGGCCTCGCTCATTACGGCTTCCACCTGGCTCTTGACTTCCGGGTTCCCCAGCTTGGCCTTGGTCTGGCTTTCAAACTGGGGCTCCGTAAGCTTAACGCTCACGATGGCGGTGAGCCCTTCCCGGACATCTTCCCCGGTGAGGTTGGGGTCACTCTCCTTGAGCAGGCCCTGCTTGCGAGCGTATTCGTTGAGGGTTCGGGTCAGGGCGGACCGGAAACCTGTGAGGTGGGTCCCACCGTCCACGGTATTGATGTTGTTGGCAAAGGTGAAAACCGACTCCGAGAACTCATCGGTATACTGGAGGGCGATCTCTACCAGGGTCCCGTTCACGGTCCTCTCCACATAGAAAGGAGGGTGGAGGGGCGTCCGGTTCTTGTTGAGGTAGCGGATGAAGGAGAGGATCCCGCCTTCAAAGTAGAAAGTCATCTCCTGGTCCGTCCGTTCGTCCCGGAACTTTATGGTCAGGCCTTTGGTGAGGAAAGCCATCTCCCGGAACCGCTGGGCCAGGGTTTCAAACCTGTAGTTTATCTCGCGGAAGATCTCCTTATCAGGGAGGAAGTGGACGGTGGTTCCGGTGGCGTTGTCCTTTGAGCGGCCAACCTTCTCCACCGGGGTGACAGGCTTGCCCCTCTCGTAGCGCTGGCGGTAGATGAACCCGCCCCTCTTGACTTCCACCTCCAGCCACTCTGAGAGGGCATTCACTGCCGATACCCCTACTCCGTGGAGGCCTGAGGCCACCTTGTAACTTTCGGAGCTGAACTTCGCCCCGGCGTGGAGGGTGGTCATGACCACTTCCAGGGCGGATTTGCCTGTCTGGGGGTGGATGTCAACGGGAATACCGCGGCCGTTGTCCACAACTTTCACCGAATTATCGGGGAAGATGGTGACTTCAATGTGGGTGCAGTAGCCGGCCAGGGCTTCATCCACGGCGTTGTCCACTACTTCATAGATGAGGTGATGGAGGCCGCGGATGTCCGTTGAGCCTATATACATCCCCGGGCGCCGGCGAACAGCCTCCAGCCCCTCCAGGACCTGGATCTTACTGGCATCGTATTCCTGCCAGTCCACCTCTCTCCCTCCTCATAGCTTTTCCCGGAGCATATTATAGCATAAAACATTTGTTCGGAAAAGCCCGGCCGGGGCGCTCTCCCTTTTTGAAGAAAGTGGCCCCGCCTTTTCCACCCCCATGGGGGGAAACAGAGGGTGCAGGGTGACGAAGTCTGCCTGACAGGGGAGTGAGGGTGTCCCCCACGAAGACGAATTGGAACAAGCTGGCATCTTCTGAAACTCGCTTACGGGTGGGAGGCTGAACCCCGGCAAACGGGGGCGAGGAAAAACCCGTTAGGGAGCGGTTTCCTTCAGAAGATTCCTCAAAGCTGATTTTCGGCCACAGGGTCGCTTGCTAAACTGTGTGAATCGGTGGCCGAGTTGCTATTCCGTGAAACCTGCTTCCCTGTTGAACCTGCCCCATGCTAAGGAGAAAAGGAGAGGTGGGCGATAGCGCACTGGTGTGGCTTTCACAGCCTTTATCCAGCGCTCGGTAGCCATTGTAGCCCTCTCAAAGCATGAGGTGGTGAAAGTGCGCAAGTGCTCCGCTCGTTCCTCCGGAGCTTTGTCTTTATATACAGAATAAAGCTCTGCGGTTTCCTGCAGGAAAGCAGTTTCCAGGGAATTTCTTTCCTCCTGGTAAATGCGAATGCGGGTAGCGTAATCGCGGATCACGGCGCGATGCAAACGTTCATGGGACCACCAGAGGGTACTGGGATCAAAGGTGCCATCTGGCACGGTATCCAATCCTAACTTTGCCGCTTCAGGGCCAGAAGGCAACCCCGCTCCGCCAAGGAAAACCGGCTTGAAGATGCTTGTGCAAGTGCCAGAAGTGCCTGTTACCCAGACAATAGGAAAACCCGGCAAAAGATGAGCAACCATGGCTCCAACGGATTGGCTGGGCCGAGTAGGGCCAAAACCAGCGTGAACGCAAATGGTTTCCATCAACCATCCTTTACCGGGGTTCCAGAGAGGGTCAGTTTCAGCTTCAGGACCATGGTCGCGGAGGATGGACATCATGGTGTTCACACTGATATGCCCCTTGTGTTTTTCCAGCAAATCCGTAGCCCTGCTCTGGCGAGTACGGCAACCGTCCAGCCGGGTATAAATAAGGTCCGAATAGCATCTGGCGAAATGGAAATCTTTTTGCGTTCGGCACCAACCCTTTTCCATGGCATGTTCTACCAGGCCTGGAGAAGCCATATCCCACCTGGAGCCTATGGTCAGTCCATTGGAGATGGCGCGAACGTCATGCACCTTCTCCGCGGCCCAGAACGTGCCTGCAGTCTCAAGTACCCATGCTTCTTTCGGATCGGCGATGATGAAAGAGTTATGGTAGTAGGTTTTATGACGGAAGCCGCAATTTCCTCCCTGGCCGTAGGTTTCCAGTAGCTGGATTATAATTTCCAGAGCTTTATAGGCCGTATCAGCCCTTTCCAGAGCCAGCCGGATGAAATCCATCCCTATCAAGCTTTCCCCTTTTATATACGGCTCTTTAGTGAATACAGCCTCATTGCCAATGGCTACTCCGTGCTCATTCACGCCCATCTCACAGCCCCAGATCCAGAAAGGTTTGCAAAGCAACACCTCATAAGTTTCTGATACCTGGGGAATCTCAATGTAAGTGCATTTAACTTTGCTTCCGGGTTCGTGTCTGGTTCGCGGAATATAAACCAACACGTGGGCTTCGTTCGGCTCGCGGTCGCTATTCTTGGCCAGAATGACAGAGCCGTCAACTGTAGCATTGCCCAGGGCAACCATGGTGTCGCACATGTTTAACCTCCCAGATGAAATTTTACTCTTGTTTCTTTTCCCATACCAAGGGTGCGACTGCTACCTCTCCACTGGTTAATGTAGCAGCCCAGGGCCAGCCAGCAGTGGTGATATAATATGATGAATCTTCAGGATTGTAGATGATTTCAGGTGCGTGAGCCCTGAGGCGGGTGAGCAACGTGGGGGATCTGTTCATCCCCTGGTATAGTCCAAAGTCATATGGGTTATCCGAATGGAAAACCAGGGTATCGTTGTAACTTTCCTTGTTCAGCCAGATCTTAAAGAGCATCAGGATGCCGTGTGGAAAGAAAGAGTCGTTATTGTAGGTAAAGAAAAGGTAATACCGTCCTTGATATTTTACAACAAAAGGCGATTCCATGGAGGCGAAAGGTGAATTTCTCTCGCTGCCCCATCCGCTTACCAGGGCCGGGCGAATATACTGCCACTCGGTTAAATTAAAAGACTGATAGATGTCTATCCTGGAATAATAAGCGCCACGTGCAGTAGTGTAGAGCAACCATTGCCCTGGCGCAACTTGCAACACCATAGGATCGCGAAAGAACTTGTGCATGGGAGCAGAGATTGTGACCTGGTGATTTTCCCAGTGGATCCCATCCACAGATTCCATTTGATGCAATTTGTGCGGGGACCAGAACATCCGGTATTTGTTGCCATCGTGGATAACATGGGGAGCCCAGGCCAGCTCTCCAAAGTCGGCCACTGGCTCATCTTCAACCATTCCGCTGGCAGGCGGGAATTCTTTGCTTACGCCTACGGCGAAGTATTTCTCCTGGTTCGGGTCACCATTCGTTTTAGAAGTGATGCCTATCAGGCGCCAGTTTCCTTCAGCATCTTGGAAAACAGTATGGTCGTTAACGTAATAACCCCATTTTTGCGGGCGGAAAAGCAAGCGCCAGGGGCCAGCTATACGAGGAATATACACAGGCGGTATGCCTTCTTGAATTTCACCTGAAGCCTCTCCGATCACACGGGGTGAATTCCCATCTTTTGGAACGGCTAATACACGGAAAGTTCCTCCTTTACGCAGTAAGAAGGACCCGTATTTAGCTTCGCCTATGGGCTTCCAGCCTTCGGCAGTTAGCTGTTCTATGCGATACGTTTCCCTTTCGGGGTCGGCAATCCAACCAAGGTGAAGCCAGCCCTGACCGCTTGCAACTTTTACCCCTATCTCTACCTGGCGTTCCCGGACTTTCTCGCGAGGTATAGAGCCATAGAAGTCAGTCTTAAGGGGGGCTTCAACATATATTCTCTCCCCGATTTCAAAAACCAGGCAGAGCCCCAGTAGAGAGAGAATGATGATTGTTATAATCCTAAATATGCGCTTCATGGCTCCCAAATTGGTAATTCTTTGAAGAAAAAGGTTCGCAAAAGCTTGCTGGAGGAACGAACCGGGTCCTCAGAGGATTTTTTCGCTCCAGGTAGGACAGAAGACTCGCTCGGAATCGTGGAAACCAGCCCGCTCCTGCAACGTTGCCCTGAACCGAACAAGTTGCCTCCTCAAAGGCAGGTTTGTAGGTCTATTTTTGTGAGAGAATTGGAAAAATTTTTACATACCCTGCCGGCGAAAGCCGGCTCTTTCGTTTCCCAGGAACGTTGACATTTTATACCATTTGAAATAAAAAGTCAACTTGCCGAAATGTTCTGGAAGATAATGAGGAGTGTTCCCGCTGTCCAGGCCTTAATGCTTTGTAAGCCTGCACTGGGAATTCACGAATTGCTGCGGCCCTGCCTGATTTAAGACTTCTCCTCGCGGGCAAGTTTCAGGAGATGGCGACTCGCTCCTAATTCTGCCCTTGTGGGGGGACACCCCCTAAGTCCACCGGCGAGGAGGTTTCATCCTCTTGCGCCCCCGTTGCATACCCTTGCCGTAAATTCTCAGAGAGCAATCGCTTTATTAGTCCCCACCTTCGTTTGCGGAGGGTTCGCTGTAGTTCAGGGGCCTATTCATGGTCGGTTTGTGGGAGTTGCCTTCTCGCCCCTTCAATTTGTTTTTGGGGGCCACCCACCAGACTCCCTGGCATGGGGGCTTCGCCCCCCTGCACCCCCCTTTGGGGGGACACCCCCCAGACCCCCGGGAGGGGGCGAAGCCCCCTCCACCCCCCATGAAAGAGCAAAAGCAGGGGGACAGAGTCCCCCTGGCGGGGAAGGGG
>DAOUBN010000286.1:0-6938 GCA_034432815.1 Anaerolineae bacterium
TAAGGCCGGCGGGGCGCGGGCGCGCACCCGCCACATGCCAGGGGTATGGGGGATGTGCCCCCAGAAAAACAAATCCCCCACCCCCGTTCCCTGCGGCTGAGCCTGGCTTCAGGGTCCCTCTCGTGGGCGGGTTTCAGGAGGTGCCAGCTCGCCCCCAATTTTGTTTTTGTTGGGGGACACCCCCCACTTCCCCCCGTCAGGGGGACTTTGTCCCCCTGCACCCCCCGATTGAAAAATGGGGGTGGAGGAGGCCTTGCCCCCTCCCAGGGGGTTCGGGGAATGTGCCCCCGAAAGAATAGAAGCAGCGCTTCCGCTTTCCTTGACAAAACCCCCTCCCGGTGATAAGCTATTCCAGGCCTGAGCACCCTGAACCTCAACGGGGAGGGAATCATGAGCACGCTGGAAGAAATTGAAGATAGACTCACCCCGGAACATTACCAGAGGCTCGCCAGGATAAATAACCCGCGCCTCCACGAGTTTATAGCCCGCTACGTGAAACTGTGCAACCCTGACAAAATTTACGTCTGCACCGATTCCCCGGAAGATCTCGCCTACATAAGGGAAGCCGCCATCCGCAACGGGGAAGAAATCAGGCTGGCCATAGAGGGGCACACTGCCCACTTTGACAATTACTACGACCAGGCCCGCGACCGCAAGAACACGGGAATCCTGGTCCCGAAAGGGATGGACCTGGGGCCGTTCATTGAGACAAAGGACCGCGATTGGGCCCTCCAGGATGTCCACGAAATCCTCAGGGACATTATGAGGGGAAAGGAGCTTTACATTTGCTTCTTCACCCTCGGACCCGCCCGCTCCATCTTCTCCATCCCCTGCGTCCAGCTCACCGATTCTGCCTACGTCGCCCACAATGAGTTCCTGCTCTACCGCCCGGGATATGAAGAATTTGTCCGGCTTGGCCCCAGTGCCCGCTTCTTCAAATTCATCCACTCCGCGGGGGAACTTGATGAGAGGAAGACCTCCAAGAACCTGGACAAGAGGCGGATATACATTGACATTCTGGACGACACCGTCTACAGCGTTAACACCCAGTATGGGGGCAACACCATCGGCCTGAAGAAGCTGGCAATGCGCCTGGCCATCTACCGGGGTTCCCAGGAAGGCTGGCTCTGCGAGCACATGTTCATCCTGGGAGTCCACGGCCCGGGAGGAAGGGTAACCTATTTCACTGGAGCCTTCCCTTCCCTCTGCGGCAAGACCTCCACAGCCATGCTGGAAGGGGAAAGCATAGTGGGCGATGACATCGCCTTCCTCCGCAAGGTCAACGGCCAGGTCCGGGCCGTCAACACTGAAATCGGAATGTTCGGGATAATCCAGGGGATAAACTCAAAGGACGACCCCATCCTCTGGAAAGCCCTCCACAGCCCCGGCGAGATCATCTTCTCCAACGTCCTCGTCACCGAAGACGGCCACGTCCACTGGATCGGCAAGGACGGAGAAGTCCCGCCAAGGGGGATAAACCACTCGGGAGAGTGGTATATCGGGAAGAAGGATGCCGAAGGCAAGGAGATCCCCTGCTCCCACCCTAACGCTCGCTTCACCCTGAACCTCAGGCTGCTGGAAAACCTGGACCCAGCCATTGACGACCCGGAAGGGGTCGTGGTAAGGGGCATAATTTACGGGGGAAGGGATTCCGACACCTGGGTTCCCGTGGAGGAGGCTTTTGACTGGGTTCATGGTATAATAACCAAGGGGGCTGCTCTGGAATCGGAAAGGACAGCAGCCGTTCTGGGCAAAGAAGGGGAAAGGGAGTTCAACCCCATGTCCAACCTGGACTTCCTCTCCATACCCATAGGCCGATACATCCAGATAAACCTGGACTTTGGCCGGGACCTGGAGGATCCGCCTCGCATTTTCTCGGTGAACTACTTCCTCAGGGACAGGGAAGGGCGCTTTCTCAACGCCCGTGAGGACAAGCGGGTCTGGATAAAGTGGATGGAGCTGCGGGGCCACAACGAGGGGGGAGCCATAAGAACCCCCACCGGCCTCATCCCCCGCTACGAAGACCTGGCCAGGCTATTCCGCCAGGTCCTGCACAAAGATTACTCCCGGGAAGATTACATAGCTCAGTTTACCCTGAGGGTGCCCGAGAACCTGGCGAAAATCGCCAGGATAACCGAGATATACCGGACAAAAGTTCCCGATACGCCTTCCATCCTGTTTGAGGTGATGGAGGCTCAGAGGCAGAGGCTTCTGGAGGCGCGGGAGAAGTTCGGGGATTACATATCGCCGGAGAAGTTCGGCGGGCTATAGCTTATGGAGCGCAAAAAGGACTATTACGAGATCCTGGGTGTAAGCCGGACCGCCACCCAGGAGGAAATAAAGAAGGCTTACCGGAGGCTGGCTCGCCTCTATCACCCCGATGTCAACAAGAGCCCTGAGGCCGAAGCCAGGTTCAAGGAGATAAACGAGGCCTACGAGGTCCTGTCCGACCCCGAGAAGCGGGCCATCTATGACCGTTACGGTCACGCCGGGCTTAGCGGCGATTTCGTTGATTACTCTGGCTTCGGCGGTATTGAGAGCATAATTGAGGAATTCTTTGAGGGATTCGGCTTCCCGAGGATAAGGCGCCAACCCCCTCGCCGTGGGCAGGATCTCCACTATGAGCTTTCAATAACCCTGGAGGAGGCAGCCTTCGGGGCGGAGAAGGAGTTTGAGGTCCAGCGCTACGAGGTCTGCCCCCACTGCCGGGGCTCGGGAGCCGAACCCGGCACCACGCCCATCCGCTGCCCCCAGTGCAATGGCACCGGGGAAGTGCGCCACGTGAGGGAGACCTTCCTGGGCTCCTTCGTCACAGTCACAACCTGCCCCCGCTGCAGGGGAAGCGGCGAGGTCGTGGTTACCCCATGCTCCGAATGCCGCGGCCAGCGGAAAATAAGGGTTACGCGCACCCTTTCGGTCCAGATACCCCCAGGGGTGGACACCGGAACCAGGATCCGCCTGAGCGGCGAGGGAGATGCCGGCGAAGCCGGCGGTCCCCCTGGCGACCTTTACTTGATCATTTCCATTGAGCCGCACCCCCACTTCCGCCGGGAAGGAAGCGATTTGTATTACGAACTGCCCCTGAACATCGCCCAGGCCGCCCTGGGAGCGGAGGTGGAAATCCCAACCCTTGAAGGGAAAGAAAAGCTGCACATACCACCGGGAACCCAGCCCGGCCAGACTTTCCGGCTCAAAGGCAGAGGGATGCCTTACCTACACCGCAATGGCCGCGGCGACCTCTACGTCATTGCTAAGGTGGTGATCCCCACTAGCCTGACCCCAAAACAGAGGGAGCTCCTCAGAGAGCTGGGCAAAACCTTTCAGGAAAGCTGAAAGGCGTTGCCTATGGGCAAGTGGATGGAGATAGCGGTGGAAGTTCCCGACGAGGTGGTTGATGCTCTTCAGGAAGTAATGGGACGATTTGCCTCGGGAGGGGCGGTGGTGGAGAAGATTGTCCCTGAGGGGGAAACCCTGGGGACAGAACCGGCAAGAGCCACTGTAAAGGTCTATCTCCCCTGGACGAGGCAAGGGCTCCTCCGGAAGAAGCGCCTTGAGGAAGCCCTCTGGCACTTCTCCACCATCGTCCCCCTTCCCGCTCCTTCAGTCCGATACTGGGAAGAAGGGGAATGGCTTGAAACCTGGAAGAAGTTCTACACCGTCCTCCACATCGGGGAGCGCCTGGTGGTGAAACCATCCTGGGAAAGCTACACTCCATCCCCCGGGGAAATCGTGGTGGAGCTGGACCCCGGCCTCGCCTTCGGGACGGGGCTGCACCCCTCCACCCGCCTCTGCCTCCTGGCCATGGAGCAGGCGGTAAAGGGCGGGCAGAGGGTTCTGGACGTGGGCACAGGCTCGGGAATCCTGGCTCTTTTCGCTGCCAGGCTTGGTGCCAGAGAAGTCCTGGCCCTGGACATAGACAAAATTGCCGTGAAGGTGGCCCGGGAGAACGTGGCCCGCAACGGCCTCCGGGGGAAGATCAAAGTCCGCTGGGGCACCATCATCCGCACCGAAGAAGCCCCCCTTATTGATGTCTCAGCCCTCAAGCCCTTTGACCTGGTCCTGGCCAACATAACGGCTCCCGTCATAAAGGGCATGGCCGGAGAGCTCGCCCGAGCCCTGGCCCCCGATGGCCTCCTCATCGTCTCGGGCATAATCCTCTCCCAGAAAGATGAGACCTCGGATGCCCTGAAGTCCTCGGGTTTGGAGCCTGAAAGCGAGCTCTCGTGCCAGGAGTGGGTGGCCCTTGTTTTCAGGAAGGGAGGCTCATGAGCGCTCTCCATCGCTTCTTCATCAAGCCCGATCAGATAAAAGGGGCAGAGGTCACCCTCACGCAACCCCAGGCCCACCAGATACGCAATGTGCTCAGGATGCACCCGGGTCAGAGGATAATAGTCCTGGACAACTCCGGATGGGAATACCTTGTGGAACTCACCACGGTGGACCGGGATGAAATCAGAGGGCAGGTGGTGGAGAAGCGCCTCAACCACTCCGAACCTTCTGCAAAAGTAACCCTATACCAGGCCCTCCTCAAAGGCGATAATTTTGAGCTGGTCCTTCAGAAAGGGACGGAGATCGGGGTGGTGAGCTTTGTCCCCCTGATAAGCGAGCGCTGCATCGTGGGGGATCTGGATTATGTTGAGAAAAGAAGGGAGAGGTGGGAGCGCATAATAGCCGAAGCCGCTGAGCAATCGGGCCGGGGCCTCCTGCCGAAGCTTGAGGAGCCAGTTCTCTTCGCCAAAGCCTGCCGGGACTTCAAACTGAGGGGAGGCCTTGCCCTCATGCCGTGGGAAGGGGAGAAGAGGCGCTCGCTGAAGGATGCCCTCGCCGGGGAGAAGAAGCCCTTTTCCGTCAGCCTGATCGTGGGGCCCGAGGGAGGCTTCTCCGAGAAAGAGGTGGAGATGGCCCGCCGCTACGGGGTAACAACCGTCTCCCTCGGGCCGAGGATACTGCGGGCCGAGACTGCCGGCATTGTGGCCGCCGCCCTCGTCCTCTACGAACTCGGAGATATGAGCCCGCGCGAGAGGGTCTGAACAGAGAACAGGAGATTGCCTGTCATGCCAAGAGGCTATTTTATAACCTTTGAGGGACCGGAGGGGAGCGGGAAAACGACTCAGGCCCGCCTCCTTTACGAGCACCTTTGCTCCCTCGGCTACCCGGCGATCCTGACCCGGGAACCCGGCGGCACCCCAATAGGGGACAGGATAAGGGCCATCCTCCACGATCCCGCCTGCTCCGAGATGCTGCCTGCCACTGAGATCCTGCTCTACTCCGCCTCCAGAGCTCAGATTGTGGGCCAGGTCATAAAGCCCGCCCTGGAAGAGGGGAAGATCGTGGTGTGCGACCGCTACGCCGATTCCACCATGGCTTATCAGGGTTACGGCCATGGGCTGGACCTCAACGCCCTTCGCTTCATCACCGCTTTCGCCACCGGCGGGCTCACCCCTGACCTGACTTTTTACCTTGACCTGGAGGTTGAGGAAGGGCTCAGGCGCAAAAGGGAGGCCTTTGAGCGGGGAGAAAGCGAGTGGACCAGGATGGATCAGAAAGAACTGGAGTTTCACAGGCGGGTTCGCCTGGGCTACCTGGAACTGGCTAAGGTTGAGCCGGCCCGCTGGGTAATCCTGAACGCAATGGAGCCGGTGGAAGTCCTGCAGGAGCAAATACGCTCAATAGTTGAAAGGAGGCTCTGTGAAGCTGGTTTTGGCCATCGTCAACCGGGATGATGCCGGCAAAGTCTTAGCATCCCTTATGGAAAGAGGCTTCAAGGCCACTCTCATAAGCTCCACCGGGGGATTCCTGCGGGAAGGGAATTCCACCTTCATCATCGGAGCTGAAGAAGAAAAAGTTGAGGAAATTCTGCAGATAATTCAGGAAAACTGCCGCACACGCAGGGAAATTGTGAAATTCTGGCCTCCCACCCCTGAAGCGGCCAGTTTCTTCACTCCTCCTCTGGAGGTGGAAGTGGGAGGCGCCACAGTCTTCATCCTGAATGTGGAGAGGTTATTCAAAGTCTGAACCTTCTGGCTCTGAGCTGCCCTCTTCTCCGGAGAGCCCGGCCAGTTCGGGCATCTCTTTCTCAATCTGTTCAGGAGTCTGGCCCGCTTCAAGCCTCTCTATGACCTCGTGGAACTCATCCCCGAGGTCTCCCACCTCCTCCCCAAGCTCGGCTGTCATCCGGCGCATGAACCGCGCAATGCTGCGCGGGTCGTTCTCGTCAATATCGCCCCAGGTGGAGGGATCGGCCAGAGCTTCCAGGCGTGCCTCCTCGGAACGGACCACCCGCACCCGCGAGATGAGCTTGGTCACATTTTCGCTTCCGCAGCGGGTGCAGCGGGGGGTAGCAGCTTCAGCGGCGGAGAAAGTGTGCCAGTAAAGGCTGAACTTGCGCCCGCAATCCTGGCACCTGTATTCGTAGATGGGCATCTCCACCTCCTGAAGTTTGCTTCAACAACATTATATTCCCCTCCGCAAGAAGGGGCAAGTAGCACGCCCTCATACAATTTGCTCTTTCGGGTCCTGTCTGTTAAACTTAGATCAGCTCGGGAAGGAGGCCCTCATGATTGAAATGACCCTTGAGGAAAGAGTTGCCCGAGTAGAAGGCCGGCTTGATGAGCACGCCAGGCTCTTTGACGTCATAAACACAAGGTTATCCCTCCTTGAAGAGAAGACCGACCGCTACTGGCAGAGCCTGGATTCTAAAATTGAAATAACGAGGCAAGAACTCGCCGCTGTAAGGAAGGACCTTGAGGGCAAAATTGAAACCACAAGGCAAAGCCTTGACAGCAAAATTGAGGCTGTGCGGCAGGACCTTGAGGGCAAAATTGAGGCCGTGCGGCAGGACCTTGAGGGCAAAATTGAAGTTGTGCGGCAAGGTCTTGAGGGAAAGATGGAGGCAATGCGGCAAGACCTTGAAGGAAAGATGGAAGCCATGCGACAGG
>DAOUBN010000287.1:0-10260 GCA_034432815.1 Anaerolineae bacterium
CATCTTGCCTCCTCCTTAGGTTTTCAATTCAGCAGGCCCGTTATTTTTTATACCTCAACTGGCCTCCCCTGTCAAATTCGCGAGGGGAAAAACAGGGGATGCAGGGGGGTAAAGTCTCCCTGGCTGGGAAGTGGGAAGAGGTGTCTCCCCTTTCTTTTCCCCACCCTCGTGGGCCCAGGGTTCGCCCACGTTCAGGGTCCCCCTCGTGGCCGGGTTGCGGGAGTTGCCTTCTCGCCCCTTCAATTTGTTTTTCCTGGGGGCACATCCCCCAGACCCCCTGGCATGGGGGCTTAGCCCCCCTGCACCCCCTGATTTTTTGGGGAACACCCCCGCAGCCCCCCAGGAGGGGGCTCTGCCCCCTCCACACCCATAAAACAGGGGGCGCAGGGGGACGGGGTCCCCCTGCCGGGAGGAAGTGGGGGGTGTCCCCCCACGAAAACAAAATTGGGGGCGAGTTCGCACCTCCTGAAACTCGCCCACGAGGGGGCCCCTGAAGCCAGGCGGAGCCGCGGTGAACGGGGGTGGGGAAAAGAGAAAAAGGGCGGGGGTTTCGCTCGCAGGTTTGCCCTCTTCCCTTTGGAATGGTAAAATTAAAGCAAAAGCTTGCCAAGAGGAATCTACCATGTCAAAATCAGCCCGGGCTAAAGTGCTGGCAGCCTTTTCAATCATCCCGGCAGTGTGGATTTTTATTTTTCCCTCACCGCCCCCTTTTGCCCCTCCACCCACCAATACCCCGACACCAGTTGCAACGCCCACTCCGACCCCACCCCCAACGCCTACCTTTACCCCTGTCTTCGTTTCCCCAGCACCCACCCCTGTTCCGGGTCCGAAATGCTTCTCCGCTGTTGAGGGGCTGGTCCAGGATGCCCGGACAGGTGCGCCCATCCAGGGAGTTGTGGTAGAATTAAAGGGGGACGGATGGAAAACCCAGACGGCTACCGGGACCGATGGCCTTTTCAGGTTCTACGGCCTCTGCTATGGGGTGGGAGAAATCTCCCTGGCTGGAATGACCGTGGTGGAAGGGGAAACAAAAGTGTTCCTTGACGGCACAAATACCGTCAGGGTGGTCCTGAAAGTTAAGAGTTCGGGCCCGGTCCAGACGCCCACTCCCGCGGAAACCCAGAGGCTGCCAAGAACAGGCAGCGCTTGGGGGGTAGCGGCGGCCGGTCTTGCCCTGGGGATCCTGGCTGTCGCCCTTAACAGACTGCGTCACTTCGCCAGGAGGTCAGGCCTATGAGGGGAAGGCTTATCCTTATAATAGGCATAATTCTGGCTCTGGCTTCAGGTTGCCTGGTCTTTTTCCTCGTGAGCAGGCAGGGCCAGCCGCCAGGCCAGCTTCCCGTTCCCACCCGCAAGGTCGTGGTAGCCGTTCAGGATCTCCCCGCCGGGACGCCCATCGTCCCCGATGCCGTTACCCTGATGGAAAAGCCCATAAACGAGGTCCCAGCCGATGCCCTCTCCTCCCTGGAGAAAACCAGGGGCAAACTGGCAGCGGTGGATATATACCGGGGCGACATCATCACTGAGGAAATGCTGACGACAAAGGAGAAAATCCTGGCGGAAAAGCCCATCTCCATGATCCCGCCGGGGAAAGTGGCCTTCACTATAAAAGTTGACGAACTCTCCTCAGTGGCTTACTCCATCCAGCCCGGCGATTACGTGGATGTCCTTGTGGGAATTGACTTCGTGGATGTCCAGAGGGAGAGCCAGTGCGAGCTTCCATGCCCGGAAGGCTTCACGGGAAGCCAGATCCCAAGGCATGTGACCCAGCTAACCATCCAGAACGCCCAGGTCCTGAACGTGGGGCTGAGGACTCTGCCCCCTCCCACTGAGGTGGTCACCCCCACCGGGGAAACACAGCCTCAGACGGTTTCATACAATTATGTGACCCTGCTCCTCTCTCAGCAGGATGCCCTGGTCCTGAAATACCTGAGGGAGATAGGGGCCATCGTGGACCTGGCCCTCCGCAACCCTGCAGACCAGGCCACAGTCTCCACCGAGGCCGTCACCCTGGAATACATTATCCGCCGCTTTAACATCCCGGTCCCCGCCAAGCTGGATTACAGCTATAAATACCGGGCTGCGGAGTTGATGAGATGAGCATCAGGATCCTTATAATTGACGATATACCCCAGACCAGGGAGAACCTCCGGAAGCTCCTCTCCCTTGAGCCGGATATGGAGATCGTCGGAATGGCCGCCACCGGGGAGGAAGGGATAGAGCTTGCCCGGAAGCTCCGGCCCGATATTGTGCTCATGGACATAAACCTGCCGGGGATGGACGGCATAACTGCCACAGAGATAATCTCCCGCGAGGTCCCCGAGACCCAGGTCATAATGATCTCAGTCCAGGGGGAACCGGCCTACCTGCGCCGGGCGATGCTCGCGGGGGCCAGGGAGTTTCTCATAAAGCCTTTCTCCACCGATGAGCTCATCTCGGCCATAAGGAGGGTCTACGAACTCGGTAAAACTCGCCCGGTTGCAGCTCCGGCAAGACCCGCAGCGCCTGCGGAGAAGCCGGAAAAGCTCGGCAGAGTCATCTCAGCCTATAGCCCGAAAGGGGGAGCAGGGACCAGCGCCATAGCCGCCAATCTGGCGATCGCCCTGAGCTCCGGCTCCAGGGTGGCCATCGTGGACCTGAGCCTCCAGTTCGGGGGGCAGGATGTCATCTTCAACCTCCAGCCCCGCCGCCACATAGCCGACCTTGCCTCCGAAAACATCCAGCTGGATGAGGAAACGGTAACAGGGGCAATGCTCGCCCATCCATCCGGGGTCAAAATACTCCTGGCTCCCCCTCGCCCCGAATTGGCCGATCTGATAACCCCGGAACTGATAAAAGGAGTGCTTTCGGTCCTCAGAAAATCCTTTGATTACGTAATCGTGGATTGCCCGAGCTTCCTTGACGATAAAACCATCGCGGCCCTTGAAGAAAGCGATCTCATCCTCCTGGTGACCACCCCGGAACTTACCGCCATCAAGGGGGTAAAGCAGTTCTTCCAGCTTCTGGAGGCAGGGGCAATCAAGCACCCTGCCAGCAACGTAATTCTGGTGCTCAACAGGGATGACCGGCGCAGCGGGATAAGCGCCAGGGACATCCAGGCCAGTCTCAAGCACCCGGTTGAAGCGGTCATCCCCAACGATGAAGGCCGGGTCCTCTTCTCGGTGAACCGGGGAGTCCCCCTCTACTCCATGGAGAGAGGCTCGGCCTTCTCCGAGGGGATATCAAGGCTGGCTGGCAAAATCCAGCAGAAAGGAGGAGGTTATGTCGCTTCTTAAGCGCCTTGAGAGAGTGGAGCAGGAAAAGCCTGCGGAACCCCGCAAGCTCGCCAGGCCACCTGTTGAGACTGATAAGTTCTCGTATATTTTCCAGAAAGTCCAGGAGAAGCTCATTTCGGAGATAGATCTGACCAGACCCGAGATAAACGAGGCGGAGATCCGCAAGAAGGTGGATCAGATCCTGAACGATGTCCTGGCCGAGGAGCACATATTCCTGAGCCGGATGGAGCGGGACCGCCTCTTCAACCAGCTCATGGATGAAATCCTGGGCTACGGGCCGATCCAGCCCCTGCTCAACGACGACACCATAAATGAGATCATGGTCAACGGCCCCTACAAGGTTTACATTGAGAGGAACGGAAAGATTGAGAAGACCAGCATAACCTTCAGGGACAGCGAACACCTGATGCGGATAATAGACCGGATCCTGGCCCCTCTCGGGCGCAGGGTTGACGAGAGTTGCCCCTACATGGACGCCCGCCTGCCCGACGGCTCCCGCGTGAACGTCATAATCCCGCCCCTCTCGCTCATAGGGCCAGTCCTGACCATCCGGAAGTTCGCCAGGAACCCCTTCACCGTGGAAAAGCTCATTGAGCTGGGGACCATAACCCCCGAGGCGATGGAATTCCTCAAGGCCTGCGTAATCGCCCGGCTCAACATTGTTATCTCCGGAGGAACAGGCTCCGGAAAGACCACCTTCCTGAATGTTCTCTCGGGCTTCATCCCCAACGATGAGCGCATCATAACCATAGAGAACGCGGCCGAACTCCAGCTCCGCCAGGAGCACGTAGTTACCCTTGAGACCCGTCCCCCCAACATTGAGGGGAAAGGCGAGGTCACCATGAGGGATCTGGTCATAAACTCCCTGCGGATGAGGCCCGACAGGATAATCGTGGGGGAGGTGCGCGGCGGGGAGGCCCTGGACATGCTCCAGGCCATGAACACCGGCCACGATGGTTCCCTCACCACCCTCCACGCCAACTCCCCCCGGGATGCCCTCTCCCGAATTGAGACCATGGTCCTCATGGCAGGGGTTGAAATACCCATAAAGGCCATACGCCAGCAGATCGCCTCGGCTCTGGACCTCATAGTCCACATGGAGAGGCTGAGGGACGGCTCCCGCAAGGTGGTCCAGATAACCGAAGTCCAGGGCATGGAGGGCGATACGATAGTCCTGCAGGATATCTTCGTCTTTGAGCAGCTGGGGATAGAGAACGGCAGGATAATCGGACGCCTGAGGCCCACAGGCATAAGGCCGAAGTTCATGGAGAAGATTGAGGCCGCAGGAATCTACCTTCCTCCGGAGATTTTCGGGATAAAAGTGGGAGTGAGGAGGTAAGGGATGGGAATTGCCCTTGCGGCGGCAGTATCCCTCAGCCTGGCGATAATCCTCATCTTCTGGGGGATTGCCCAGATGGTTTCCGCCCCCGCCAGAGCGATAGAGGAGAGGCTTGATCGGTTTGCGGCGCGCGAGGCGGCGGCGAGGCCGGCGAAGGCGGAAAGGGAAGAAAGGCGGACGGCGGCCGGCCTCGACGGCGTCCTCAGGCGAACCCGCTTCGGCGAGGGGATAGCGAGGGAGCTTGCCAGCGCCAACCTCAAACTGACCGTATCGGAGTTCCTGGCCTTCACCGCCCTCAGTGCTTTCGGGGTCGGATTGCTGGCCTATATCCTTTATTACCGCTCGGTTATCATGGGCATAGCCGGGATGGTGGTGGGCTTCTACCTTCCGAGGCTGTGGGTGAAGACGGCCCAGAACAGGCGCCTCAAGGCCTTCAACAGCCAGCTGGCCGATGCCATAACCCTACTGGCCAACTCCATGCGCTCCGGCTACAGCCTGCTCCAGGCCATGGAAACGGTGGCAAAAGAGATGCCCCCTCCCATATCCGAGGAATTCGCCCGGGTTGTATACGAAATCGGGCTCGGCCTTCCCCTCAAGCAGGCCCTTGACAACATGGTCAGGAGGGTGAGGAGCGATGACCTTGACCTGATGGCCACGGCAATCCTTATCCAGCACGAAGTTGGAGGCAACCTGGCTGATATCCTTGACACCATAAACGAGACCATCAGGGAAAGGGTGAGGATCCAGGGTGAGATCCGGGCCCTCACAGCCCAGCAGAGGCTCACCGGCTACATCATTGGTTTTCTCCCCCTCGGCCTTGGCCTCATCATCTACTTGATAAACCGGACCTATATAACCAATCTTTTCACCGACCCCTGCGGCCTCATCATGCTGGGGGTGGGAGGGTTCATGATGGTGCTCGGCTTCTTTATAATCCGCAACATAACCAAAATTGAAGTTTGAAGGGAGGGCTTCATGGGCAGCCTTCTTCCCCTTATTGCCGCTCTGGGCATAGCGCTGGGCGTGCTCATCTTCTTCCTGGGCCTTTATTCCATGTCCACCACTACCGTGGCGATCCAGGAGCGCCTGGAGGAGTATGGGGCGAGGCCGATGACTCTTGAGGAGATAGAGCTCTCCCAGCCCTTCAGCGAGCGGGTTGTGAAGCCCCTGCTGAGGGGTCTGGCCAGGGCCGTCACCCGTTTCACCCCGAAAACCCTGATGGAAAATGCTGCCCGCAACCTGGAAAAAGCCGGCAACCCCTACAACTGGACTGCGACAGAGTTCATGGGGTTGAGGGTCCTGGCCGGGATACTATTGGGGTTCACGGGCTTCCTCCTCACCAGGGTGGCCAAAGTGCCTCTCTCCCGGGGGGTTGTTTTCTTCATACTCCTTGGCCTTTTGGGCTTCGCTATCCCTTCCATCTGGCTCGGCCAGAAGATAAAGGCGAGGAAGAAGGAGATCCTCAAGGTTCTGCCCGATGCCATGGACCTCATAACCGTGAGCGTTGAGGCCGGCCTCGGCTTTGACCTGGCCCTGGCCAGGGTGGCCGAGAAGTGGGACAACGAACTGGCCAGAGAATTTGCCCGATTCCTGGGGGAAGTCAGGATCGGGAGGGCGAGGCACGAGGCTATGCGCAGCATGGCCGCCAGAGTGGACCTCCCCGAGTTCACCGGCTTCGTGGCCTCCATAATCCAGGCTGAAGAACTGGGCGCTCCCATATCCAAAGTCATGCGGATTCAGTCCAACCAGATGCGCATCCGCCGCCGCCAGAGAGCCGAGGAGCTGGCCCGCCAGGCCCCCATCAAGATGATAGTGGTGCTCGTCTTCCTCGTCTTCCCCACCATCTTCATAGTCCTGTTGGGTCCTGGCCTCATCATAATCAAGAATTCGGGGACTTTCAGGGGAATATTTGGCTTCTGAAATGGCCCGGCTCTGGGATCTCATCCTGGACTTGCTCTTCCCCCCTAAGTGCGCCGGCTGCGGGAGCTGGGGAAGATGGCTCTGCGACGATTGCCTGAGAAGCATCCGCTTCCTGGAAGAGCCCTGTTGCCGGTTCTGCGGAGCCCCCCTGGATGAATGGGGCGTGTGCCCGTCCTGTTCCCTGGAGCCTCATTCCCTTGAGGGCATAATCTCGGTGGCTTACTTTGAAGGCTCGATCCAGAAAGCCGTCCACCTCTTCAAATACAGGGGGAGAACGGCCCTCGCCCCCACCCTGGCGGAACTGATGGCCTCGCAGGTCCTCCGCCATCCCGTCCGGGCCGACGGCATAGTTCCTGTGCCCCTTCACCCTTCTCGCCTCAAAGAGAGGGGATACAACCAGTCCGCCCTGCTGGCGGAGAGCCTTGGCCGGCGCCTTGGTTTGCCGGTAATCAACGGAGCCCTTGAGCGCATCCGCTGCACCCGGCCCCAGGTTGGGCTGAGCGCGCAGGAGAGGAAGGAGAACGTGAAGGGAGCCTTCAGGGCATACCCTTCCCTGGTGGCCGGCAAGGACCTCATTCTGGTGGACGATGTGTGCACGACGGGCGCAACCCTTGAGGAGTGCGGGTTAGCCCTCAAGGATGCGGGAGCCGGGCTGATCTGGGGCCTGACCCTGGCTCGCGCCCCGTGATACTCAGGGAGGGAAACGCCGATGGAGAAGCCAGGCCTGGAGGAGAAGATAAAGAACAGGGAAGCGATCGTAGGGGTGATCGGCCTCGGATACGTGGGCCTGCCCCTGGCTAAGGGGTTTGCCAGCAAAGGATTCAGAGTCATCGGAATTGACCTGGACGAAAGGAAAGTGCGAGCCATCAACCAGGGGCAAAGCTACCTCAGGGACATCGGGAGCGAGGAGATTGCGGCCCTGGTCAGGGATGGAAAGCTCCAGGCCACCACTGATTACCGTGCGGCTCGGGAGGCCGATGCCCTTTTCATCTGCGTCCCCACCCCCTTTGACCGGTGGCGCACTCCGGACCTCTCCTTCGTTGAGGGCGCTGCCAGGAGCCTCGCCCCCCACCTGCGCCGCGGGCACCTGGTCATCCTGCAGAGCACCACATACCCTGGCACCACCGAGGAGCTTGTCCGCCCCATCCTGGAAAGATCGGGGCTGAAAGCGGGGGAGGATTTCCACCTGGCCTTCTCCCCCGAACGGATAAATCCGGGCGACAGGGTCCACACTGTGGAAAACACCCCGAAGGTCGTGGGCGGAATAACCTCCCGCTGCACCGAGCTGGCTGCCCTGCTTCTATCCCAGCTCTGCCCCCAGGTCCACAGGGTTTCATCCCCCAGGGTGGCGGAGATGACCAAGCTCCTTGAGAACATCTTCCGCAGCGTGAATATAGCCCTGGTCAACGAAATGGCCCTCCTCTGCGAGAGGATGGGAATTGACGTGTGGGAAGTCATTGAAGCCGCCTCCACCAAGCCCTTCGGCTTCATGCCTTTCTACCCCGGCCCGGGCGTGGGTGGGCACTGCATCCCCGTTGACCCCTTCTACCTGGCCTGGAAGGCCAGGGAATACGACTTCCACACCCGCTTCATAGAGCTCGCGGCCGAGGTGAACGAGGCCATGCCCTACCACGTGGTGGAACTGGTGGACAGGGCCCTGGAGAGTCACGGAAAAACCATAAAAGGCTCCAGAATCCTGGTCCTCGGCGTGGCCTTCAAGAAGGATGTGGACGATCCCCGCAACTCCCCGGCGGAGCGCGTAATTGAGCTTCTCCTCAGCAAGGGAGCGGAAGTTGAATACAATGACCCCTACATACCGCGCTTTGAAGCGGGGGGGAACGTTTTCAACCGGAGGAAAGTGGTGCTGAATTCCCGCCCTCTGGACAGCGAAGCTCTGCGCCAGGCTGATTGCGTCCTGATCCTTGCGGCCCACAGCCCTTACGACTTCCGGCGCATAGTGGAGGAGGCCAGGCTCGTGGTGGATACCGTGAACGCCACCCGGGGGCTTGGCCCCAACCCGAAAGTATTCCGCCTCGGCGCTCCCATCCCCTGAAAGAGGTAAAACTCCATGGAGAAAAGGAGGAACCCCCTCTTTGCTGCCCTGGCAGTGCTCCTGGCCATCGCCATAACGGTTGTGATAGTTGCGTTCCGGGAAAAGCTCCAGCAGTTCGGAGCCTACGGCTACAGCGGTGTCCTGCTCATAAGCTTCATGGGCAACGCTACGGTTCTCTTCCCGGCCCCGAGCCTGGCCGTGGTCTTCGCCATGGGGAGTGCGCTCCACCCCCTCCTTGTCGGCCTGGTGGCAGGGGTTGGGGAAGCTCTTGGCGAGCTGAGCGGTTACCTGGCGGGCTTCGGGGGACGGGCGATAATTGAGGATTACAGGATGTATGAAAAGGTCAACAGGTGGATGAAGAGGTTCGGCTTCTGGTTGATATTCGCCCTTTCAGTTATACCGAACCCCATCTTTGACCTGGCCGGGATAGCCGCCGGGGCTTCCGGCTTCCCCCTCTGGCGCTTCCTCCTGTCCTGCTGGATGGGAAAAACCGTAAAGACCACGCTGGTGGCCTTTGCCGGCTATTACTCCATCTCCTTTGTGGAAAAGCTGCTCTCCCGGTAGAACTGGGCGAAGACCGCTCCCGCCACTGTCAGGGTGTAGAAGGCCACAGGGGCCCAGAGCAGATACGACAGGCAGCACAGGACTATGGTGTAATACGGCAGGATGGAAAGCCAGTAGCCTATGGAGCCTATCCCCGCGGTTACGGCCCAGGCGCTGAAGTAGCCCCAGGGGTTTGACTTTATGACAGCCCACCACTCGGATACCTCAAAAGCTGCCCCAATGTTGCCCCTGGCAGCCAGGTGAGCGAGGGCTGCCGGAAGGGGGATTGAGCCGAGGGTCAGAAGGATCAGGCCGAGAAAGAGCCCCAGCATGAACAGGGCTATTCCTGCAAAGAAAGCAAGGGGAGCTTGTTGGCCTTCGGGTAAAGCGAAAAGGGAAGCAAAATACAGGATATACCCGCCTATTATGAACACAAGGCCTGGCAGAAGGTAAACGAGGCCGGCCACAAGCCCTTTCACCCCGTCGGCAGCGAGCCTTCCGAAATCCTCCCAGGCCGGCAGGCCTGGCTCCTCTCCCTGGATCACTCTACGCATTATCCCCAGGATATAGCCCACCACAAAGATGAAAGGGATGATGGGGATTATGAAACTGGCGAAAACCAGAGCCGAGCCGATAAGAAAGCGGTTCTTCCAATCGGGCCCGCTGAAGGGAAAACGGATGAAGGCTTTGAGGCTTTCAATCACTGTGCACCTCCGGCTTCGTTGAAGTTGGAGTTATTTTAACCATCCTTAAATCGCCTGTCAAAAACATGGAGGCTTCATCCCTTCCGGAGGGTTGCGGGGGGTGCCCCCCAGAAAGGGGGGTGCAGGGGGGCGAAACCCCCATGCCAGGGGGTCTGGGAGATGTGCCCCCAGGAAAAACAAATTGAAGGGGCGAGAAGGCCACTCCCGCAACCCAGCCACGAGGGGGACCCTGAACGTGGGCGAACCCTGGGCCCACGAGGGTGGGGGAAAAAGAAAGGGGAGACACCTCTTCCCACTTCCCCAGCCAGGGAGACTTTACCCCCCTGCATCCCCTGTTTTCCCCTCGCGAATTTGACAGGGGAGGCCAGTTGAGGTATAAAAAATAACGGGCCTGCTGAATTGAAAACCTAAGGAGGAGGCAAGATG
>DAOUBN010000288.1:0-2725 GCA_034432815.1 Anaerolineae bacterium
TGCTGCAGCAGATTATCCTCCAGGCCTCATAAGTGAGCCACCATTCGGTGCTGTGGATGGCTTCGGAGACCTGGCCGTGCAGGTAGCCCCGTCCCCGTCCTCTTTCGGTGGCGTGGATCGTGGCGATAAGGGGGATTTTGTAAGAGCGTTTGAGGGAGCAACCGGCGAAGGACACAAGCCAGTCGTGGACGTGGATTATCTCAAAGCCCCCGACGGAGCTCCAGAGCTCTTGGGCTTTCTCCTGGAGGCGCAGGTTTGTTTTCCAGGCGATGGTGTGGATGTCGCCATCTTCCCTGACCGGCTCCACCCGGTAGACTTTCACCCCTTCCACCACTTCAAAGGGCTCCCCCCCGGCCCAGGCCGGCGTCAGGAGGTGGAGGTCAACCCCTTTGCGGACCAGAGCCGGGCTCAGCTCCATCACGTGCTTTCCGAGCCCCCCTACCACGTGGGGAGGGTATTCCCACGAGATCATCAGCACCTGCATCTTACTGCTCCCCGAATCGCCTCCGGAGGCAGGATGAGACTTTTTCCCTGGTTATTCCCCCCTCTTTCCTGGCTTCCTTCATGGCTTCTATGAGGGTTCTCGCTGCGATGTAAGCAGGCCAGGCGAAGGGGCCAGGTTCGGCCCCGGAAATCTCCCGGTATTCCCTGGCGAAAGAGGGGTCGGGCTCGGCCTCGCCGCCGAAGCACCAGCTCCCCCTTTCCCCCGCAAGGGCTCTGAACGGCAGGGCGCAGAGCTCAGGCCTCCCCCAGAATTCGCCCCTGAAGCCGTCCCGCCTGAGCCTGAGCAGGACTTCGGCCCCTGTCACGGCATCGCCGGGCCAGAAGGCGATGCGGTAGTCCTGGGGGCGGGGAGGGAGTTCGGGGTAGCAGAAGAAGTCCACTGCTTCCGGCGGGCAGGCAGCCAGGATTTCTTCCCGCAGAGCTGAATCGGGGCAGGAGAAGACAGCGGCCTTCCCTTCCGAGCAAAGGGCTTCAGGCCAGCGAGGTGGACGAGGATAGGCCAGGAAAGCCTCATCCCCCGCCCCCTCCAGAACCGGTATGGGGACTATCAGGGGCATGCGATGGCGGTTGTAAACGGGCAAGGCCGCCAGCGTGGCTTCCTCCGAAAGGTGCCCGATCGCTCCCACGACCTCAGGGTCAAGGGAGAGCTTTCCCGCCGCTGTGATTGCCCCGGCAGGGGAATTCCCATCGTCCAGAGCTACCAGCTCCAGGCGGTATTCCCCCAGTTCCCGGGAAGCGTTGGCCTCCCGGACGGCCAGCTTCACTGCGTAGAGGGCGTCGTAACCTTCGGCCCGGTAGAACCCCTCAAAGGGGGCCACAAGCCCGATCTTGACCGATGGGGGGACGCTTCCCGGGGGGGTGCATCCTGCCTCCAGAAGCAGGAGGGCGAAACCCAGGGTCGCCAGCCTCTTCACTTCTCACCCTCAGATTTCTCCCCTCCGCTCACCGATTCCCCAGCGAACTGGACGAAGGGCCTGAGCAGCGAGGAGAACTCCATGGGGAAGATGAACTTGGTGGCCGGGCTCTGGCCAAGGGCTTTCAGAGCTTCAAGATACTGGAGGCTCATAGTCTTGGCATCAACGGTCCTGGCCACATCAAATATCTTCTGGAGGGCAAGGGCGAAGCCTTCGGCTTTGAGTATGGCGGCCTGGCGTTCTCCTTCCGCGGTGAGGATGAGGGCCTGGCGCTGGCCTTCAGCCTTGAGGATGGCGGCCTGCTTCTCGCCCTCGGCCACCTTTATGGCCGATTCCCTCTTGCCGTCGGCCTCGGTGACCATGGCTCGGCGGGTCCTTTCGGCGCTGAGCTGGCGTATCATGGCCTCCTGGACCTCCCTGGGCGGGAGGATCTCCCTTATCTCCACGCTCGTGACTTTCACCCCCCACCTCTCGGTCACTTCATCCAGCTTGGTGCGGAGGATGCGGTTTATCTCCTCACGTCTGGCCAGGACATCATCCAGCTGGATATCGCCGATCACAGCCCTCAGAGTGGTAGTGGCGATCCCCTGGGAGGCTCCGGCGAAGTTCCTCACCTGGATCACGCTGTCCACAGCGTTCACGACCCTCCAGTAGACCAGGAAGTCCACGTCTATGGGGGCGTTATCCTTGGTGATGCAGGTCTGGCGTGGTATTTCCAGGTATTGCTCCCTCAGGTCCACCTTCACCGGGACTTCCACGAAGGGGATGAGGAAGACCAGGCCTGGCCCTCTTTCCCCCACGCACCTTCCGAAGCGGAATATGACGAGCCTCTCATATTCCCTCACGATCTTGATGGCCATGGGAGCGATTATAAGGATCAGGAGGATCAAAAAGCCAAAACAAAGGGTGCCTGTGGTCATGATGCACCTCCGGGTTTATTTTACCCTTGCCATTATAAAATCTTCCTGGCCTTAAGGCAACCTGGCCTGCCAGGACTTCCCGGGGCATGAAAGAATGAGCAGGATGTGCAGGAAGGCTTCGCCCCCTCCCCGTTCCCTTCGGCCATGCCTGGCTTCAGGAGCCCCCTCGTGGGCTGGTTACAGGAAAAGGGGGTGCAGGGGACGGAGTCCCCCTGACGGGGGGAAGTTGGGGGTGTCCCACCATCTTTTCTTTCCCCGCCCTCGTTTGCTGAGGGTTCGCCGGCGTTCAGGGGCCTCCTCGTAGGCGGGTTGCAAAAGGCGGCTTCTCGCCCCTTAATTGATTTTTCTGGGGGCACATCCCCCAGGCCCCCTGGCATGGGGGCTTTG
>DAOUBN010000289.1:0-4215 GCA_034432815.1 Anaerolineae bacterium
CCCCCAGAAAAGTAAAATAAGGGGTGGAGGGGGCAAAGCCCCCTCCCGGGGGGTCTGGGGGGTGTCCCCCCCAGAAAAACAACCCAAAGGAAGGTAACACCTGCAACCCGCCCGCGAGGGGGACCCTGAACCCCGGCGAACCCGGGGCAAACGAGGGTGGGAGGAAAAAAATAAACGGGGGACACCCCCATTCCCCCGTCAGGAGGATTGCACCCCTCTGCACCCCTGTTTTTCCCTCTTTCAGAGGGAGAATGCCCCCTCCGGGGGTCTGGGGGCGTCCCCTCAAAGAAAAGTCCGGCGAAATCAGCCCAGGAACTGCCTCAGCACATCCTCCAGGTTGGGCCTGCTCAGCTCCTGGAGTTCGTAGCGAACCCTTATCATGGGCTTGTTAACCTTTATGACCCGCCGCAGGTCTGTTGGAGTGGCCACCAGGACAAGGTCGCACGGAGTGGCGTTCACGGTGGCCTCAAGCTCCTCAATTTGTCTGGCCCCGTAGCCCACAGCTGGAAGGAGAGGGCCTATGTGGGGATACTTCTGGAAAGTTTCGGCGATGGAGCCGCAGGCGTAAGGTCTGGGGTCCACCAGCTCAGCTGCGCCGAACTTCCGGGCGGCCACGACCCCGGCGCCGTAGCTCATCTCCCCGTGAGTGAGAGTTGGCCCATCCTCAATGACCAGAACCCTCTTCCCCTTTATCGCTTCGGAGTCCTCCACGAAGATGGGGGAAGCTGCCTCCACGATGATGGCGTTCGGGTTCACCCGGCGGATGCTGGCCTTGACTGCCTCCACGTTCTCGGGTTTGGCCGTATCCACCTTGTTCACCACCACCACGTGGGCCATCCGCAGGTTCGTCTCGCCAGGGTGGTAGGTGACCTCGTGGCCTGGCCGGTGCGGGTCGGCCACCACTATGTGGAGGTCGGGCTTGAAGAAGGGGAAGTCATTGTTCCCCCCGTCCCAGAGGATGACATCGGCCTCCTTCTCGGCCTCCCGCAGGATCAACTCGTAATCCACCCCTCCGTAGACGACGAAGCCGTTAGCGATGTGAGGCTCGTAGTCTTCCCTCTCCTCAATAGTGCAGCCGAAGCGGTCCAGGTCCTCAAAGGAAGCGAAGCGCTGGACCACCTGACGCCTCAGGTCGCCGTAGGGCATAGGATGGCGGACCACCACGACCTTCTTGCCCATATCCCTCAAGATCCTTGAGACCCTGCGGCTTGTCTGGCTCTTGCCGCTTCCGGTCCTGACGGCGCAGACGGCCACCACGGGCTTTGAAGCCCTGAGCATGGTGCTTCCGGCCCCCATAAGGCGGAAATCGGCGCCGCAGGCCAGGGCCAGGGATGCCCTGTGCATGACGTATTCGTGGGATACATCGCTGTAAGCGAAGACTACCTCGTCCACTTTGTATCGCTTTATGAGTTCGGGAAGCTCCTCTTCAGGGTAGATCGGGATCCCGTCGGGGTAGAGGGGGCCAGCCAGTTCAGGAGGGTAAACCCTCCCCTCTATGTTGGGGATCTGGGCGGCGGTGAAGGCCACAACCTCGTAATCGGGATTGGAACGGAAGAAAACGTTGAAGTTGTGGAAATCCCTCCCTGCTGCTCCCATGATTATGACCCGCTTTCTGCCCATGTTTTGCCTCCTTTCAGCGAGCGATTTTAGCCAGTAGCACCCCAACCTCATATAGCAGGAGCAAAGGGATCATCACAAGGCTCATGTTGAAAGGATCGGGCGTGGGGGTTATAACCGCCGCTATGATGGCTATGACCACTATAGCATACTTGCGGTTCCGGCTGAGCCACTGGGGAGATACAAGGCCGAGCCTGGATAGAAAATAGATCACCAGAGGAAGCTCAAAAGTCATCCCGATCCAGAAGAGGAATTTGCTCACGAAATCAATGTATTCCCCGATGGTCCACTGGGCCCTGGCTACATCCCCCCCGAAAGTCAAGAGGTATTTGACCGCAAAGGGCAGCATCACGAAGTAAGCAAAGGCCAGACCCGCCAGGAAGGAGAAGCTGGCTGCGGGGATGAGCCAGTAGAGGTAGCGCCTCTCGTGGGGGTAAAGGGCAGGCAGGATGAACCTGACCATCTGGTAGACGATGACGGGCATGGCCAGGGCTATACCAGCGATGAAGGCCACCCTGAGGTAGGTGATGATCATCTCCGTGGGGCGGAGGAAGATGGGCTTGAGTTCGCCCATAGGGGAGATGAGTATTTTGAGGAGCCTTCCGGCAAAGAAGAGGCTGAGGAAAATGGCCACGATCAGAGCAACCGCCGACTTGATCAGCCTCTCCCGGAGCTCCTCAAGGTGCTCAAGGAGGCCCATGCGGGCCTCGGAAATATCTCTACTGTCCCTTTCTCTCTTCGGTGTCACTTTCCTTCAGGCTGAGCTCTTTCTCGGCTTCCCGGAGTTCCCGGGTTATCTGGGTGGTGACGTCCCTGGTGGCTTCCCGGAATTCCCGGATGCTCCGGCCAAGGGCCCTTCCGAGCTCCGGAAGCTTGCCCGGCCCGAAGATTATCAGGGCTATGAGCAATATGAGCAGAAGCTCGCCTGGTCCGATGCCCATGAAATTCATTTCTTCCCCCTCCTCTTCTTCCGCTTTTTCCTCTGGCCCATTACGAATTCCGCTTCGTTTTCAAAGACAGCTCCCAGGACCCCGTTCACGAAGCGGTAGGAGCTGTCGCTTCCGAAGAGCTTGGCCAGCTCCACAGCCTCGTTTATGGCCACCTTTACGGGCGTCTCGGGCACGTAGCCCATCTCATAGAGGCCGATCCTCAGGATGTTGCGGTCAATGTAAGGGAGTTGCTGGACAGGGAAAGCCGGCGCGTATTTGCTTATAAGGGAATCCAGTTGCTTGATGCTGGTAAGGACCCCCATCACCAGGCGCCGGGCATATAGGGCATGCTTTTCAGGAAGGGGGTTTTCCTCCAGCCTGTCCCGGAGGACGGTTTCGGGGTCGTGCCCGACTATGTCAATTTCAAAGAGCGCCTGCAGGGCCAGGATGCGAGCGTCCCTTCTCTTGCTCACCATTTCCTAAGGCTTCTTCCTCACCCCTTCTATCCGGACATTGACCTCTGCCACTTCCATACCGGTGATGTTCTGGATGGCTCTGGCTATTTCGTTCTGGAGCTCAAGTCCCAGTTTATACATGCTGGCTTCGGCGCTGGCGATTATATGGAGGTTGATCCAGACCTTATCATCCTCAACTTTAATCCCGACCCCGCCCTCCGGGATGTGGAGCCTGAAGGGGCCGGGAAGGGCCATTGCGACTACTTCCGGATGGGAGAGAGCAGTGAGTCTGACTATGGTCTTGAGCACTCTGGGCGATATGACCACTCGGCCAGGGATCTTGCGCTCCATGGTTAGACCGCCAGACCTCCATCCACAGCCAGGACCTGTCCCGTTATGAAGCCAGCCTCATCCGAAGCCAGAAAGGCGACGGCGTTCGCCACATCTTCGGGCTTCCCGGCCCGCCCCAGGGGGGTCAGCTCTATGGCCTTCTTTTTCAGTTCCTCCGGCAGGGAAGCGGTCATATCGGTTTCAATGAAGCCGGGAGCCACAGCGTTAACCGTTATGTTGCGGGGGCCAAGCTCCTTTGCCAGAGCTTTGGTGAATCCTATAAGGCCCGCTTTGGAGGCGCAGTAGTTTGCCTGCCCCGGGTTTCCCCTTATCCCTGCCACCGAAGTTATGTTTATTATGCGCCCGTAACGCTGCCTGAGCATGGGGCGCAGCGCCGCCTTACAGCAATTAAAAGCGCTCTTGAGGTTGGTGTCAATCACCTCGTCCCATTCTGATTCCTTCATCATGGCCAGGAGGTTATCGCGGTTTATGCCCGCATTGTTCACCAGGATGTCCACCCTGCCGAAAGCTTTGAGGGCCTCTTCCACAAGGCGCTGGGCCTCTTCAAACCTGCTCACATCGGCCTGGACGGCGATGGCTTCTCCCCCCTGCGCTTTGATCTCTTCCACCACTTCCTGAGCTGCCTGAGCCCCCCGGTTGTAGTTCACCACCACCTTTGCCCCCAGGGAGGCAAGCTTAAGGGCAATGGCCCTCCCTATTCCTCTGGAGCTTCCCGTGACTATGGCCACTTTCCCGTCAAGCCTCATGTTCCTCCTCCGCAGCGTTTTTAATTCTAACCCCTGGTGGAATAATTTTCAAGTTCAGCCCCCAGCGCTGAGTTACCTCCCCAGGAACTGCCCTATGGCCAGGAGGATGCTTATCAC
>DAOUBN010000290.1:0-7967 GCA_034432815.1 Anaerolineae bacterium
GGGGCACATCCCCCGGACCCCCTGGCATGGGAGCTACGCCCCCTGCACCCCCTCCGAAGAAGAAAAAGGGCGGGGGACCCCCCCACACCCCCCGGGAGGGGCGGAGCCCCCTCTACCCCCACGAAAGAGAAAAACAGGGGGTGCAGAGGGACTTTGTCCCCCTGGCGGAAGAAATCTCCCTCAGACCGGAGGACACACCTGCATCCCATGACTCATTTGCTATCCAGGCTCTGAAGAGGTATAATGCTTTAAAGTTACCGAAAGGAGAGGAAGATGAGCAAAAACATACTGGTGACATGCCCCCGCTGCAAGCAAAGGTTCCCCACCGAGATCCACAGCGTGGTGAATGCCTCCAGGAACCCTGAACTGCGGGAGCTTCTCATAAGGGGAAGGCTCAATGTGGCCGTGTGCCCTTACTGCGGAGCAGCCGGAACCCTCAACGTCCCCATCTACTACTACAACCCCGAAAAGGAAATCGCCTTCGTTTACCTCTCGGCGCAGGTTGGGGCAAGCGACCTGGAGCGGCAGAAAATCATCGGCGACTTGACAAATGAGCTAATAAATTCCCTCCCCCAGGAAGAAAGGAAAGCTTACCTCCTCCAGCCTAAGGTCTTCATAACCTACAGGAGCTTCCTGGAAGAAATTGTTAAGGCCGAGGACATCCCTTACGAAGAAATTATCGCCGAGGAGATGCGCATAGGCCTGGTAGAAGCGCTCCTGGCTTCACCGAAGGAAGAGTGGGGGAGAATCCTGGAATCCAATGCCCAGATCATTGACCCCATGTTCTTCCAGATTCTCTCGGGATTCGTCGCCGAGGCGCACCGGAGAAAGGGGAAAGAGCTCATCAGCAGGCTTGAAGAGATCCGCAGCGAGGTGGAGGCCTTTCTCAACCGGAGGATGGAGGAGGCCCGGGAAGCCCTCATCAGCGAACTCCTGGAGCTCAAAGGCGAGGAGCTGGAAACAGCTGTCGCGCGGATAAGGCCTATCCTGGATTACGATTTCTACCGCGATCTGGCCAGGCAAATTGACCGGCGCGAGGCCGAGGGCAAAACCGAAGAGGCCCAGAGGCTGAAGGACCTGAGGGACCAGCTCCTGGATATAACCGCTCGCCAGGATGCTGAGGTGAGGGCCGCCCTGACCAGGGCACGGGACCTGCTGAGGGAGGTCTGGGAGAGCGAGGACCGGGTGAAAGCACTGGAGGAGAGGGCCGATGAGGTGAACATGCCCTTCCTGGAGATGCTGGCAGCTTCCATGGAATGGGCAAGGGACCAGGGCGATGAGGAGACCCTGCAGGCCCTCACTTCCCTGGCTGAGAAAGCCGTGGAGATCGTCCGGAGCAAAGCACCGCCCCAGGTCAGGCTCGTCAACGAGCTGATGGATGCTTCCTACCCCGACGAGACAAAGCGCATCCTTGAGGACAACCCGGAACTGGTGAATGCAGAACTCCTGGGCCTGATGGACGAGCTTTCCAGGGACCTGGAGAGGGAAGGCTACACGGAGGCAGCGAAGCACCTCTCCCTGGTCCGCCGCCAGGCCGAAGGGATGGTCTACGGCACAGCTCCTTGAGGGGGTAGTTATGGAACCCCTCACCTTTGAGGAAGCTTACCACAGGCTGGAAGAAACCGTCCGGAAACTTGAGGAAGGAGGACTCACCCTGGAAGAATCCATCGCCCTATACGAAGAGGGGATGAAGCTGGTCCGCTACTGCGAGGAGCTCCTGGAGAAGGCCGAACTCCGGATCCGGCAAATTCAGGTGGACAGAGAGGGGAACTGGGTCCTCCTTCCCTTTGAGCCTGAGGATGGGCGATAGGATCCTCCTCTCTTCCTTCACGGCCTGGGCCATTGCTCAGATCGCCAAATTCTTCATATGGCGGTGGCGGAAAGGGAAGCTCAACTTCAGGATGCTGGTGAGCGCTGGGGGGATGCCCAGCTCCCATTCGGCTCTGGTTTCCGCGCTGGCAACTTCCGTGGGGATGTGGGAGGGCTTCTCCTCCACCGCTTTCGCCATAAGCCTTATCTTCGCCCTAATCGTGATGTATGACGCCGCTGGGGTCCGCAGGGCAGCCAGCATCCAGGCCAGGATCCTCAATCAGATACTGGACGAGCTTTTCCGGGGCAATCCCATAAGCGAGAAGCGCCTCTGGGAACTCCTGGGGCATACCCCTTTTGAGGTCTTTGTGGGGGCAGGGATCGGGATAGGGGTGTCCCTCCTCTTCTACTGGCTCCGCTGAACCTTCTCCAGGGCCCTGTCCAGCCCTTCCGGCGAAGATATCCCCTCCACAAGCCGGATGAATTCCCTGAGGGAAGCAGACTTTTTCCTCAAAAGCCTCAGCTTCTCCCCAATCGGATCAGGGTGGCCGGGTTCGGCGGCGTAGGAGCCGAAGAAGGCAAAATAGGCCTGGTTAAGCTTGCGGATGTAATAGCCTTTTGAAACCAGCAGCTTCCTCCTCTCCTCCATATACCTCTCGGCCCCTTCTATGTCCCCGGCTTTAAGGAGCTCCTCCACCCTGAGGCGCGTCTCCCTCATCAGCAACTGGAACTCCGATACGACGGGTTCCCCGCCTTTCTCCTCCTCCGAAGGGGGTGGGGCCAGTTCCGGGTAGTAGCGGCGCAGCGCCTTCATCCCGATCTCATCTCCGGCAATGGAGGCCACCGTCTCGTTGATGGTCCTCATGGCCGGGTTGTCCTCATAGTGCCAGCCGAGGGGCCGGAAGAACAGGTAGTGGTGGAGCCACTCGTGGGCAATGGCCTTGAGGGCAAACTCAAGGGAAGGGTAATCCAGGATCATGGCCGGATAGCTTGATAGCCCCCCGACTCCCACCACGAGGGAGGAAACATTGAAGAAGCCATCAACTTCCCTTTCCAGTTCCTCCTGCTCCTTGAGGGAAAGCTCCGGCCTGAGGTAGATACCCTTGCGGACCACCAGGGCGTCGCGCGGGGCAATGACGAGGTAAAGGGGAGGACTTTCAAACTGCATGCTAACAGGGGGCCATATGAACCCACCGGTGGTCAGCCCTTCCTCCTTGAGGATTTCCGCAACCTGCCTTTCCAGGATCCTCTCCACCTGAGGGCTAAGGGAAGCCTGACGATGCCTGAGGTCCCTGAGCTCCCGCTCAATCCACCAGATGGCGAGGCCCGAATGCCTCGTCCTCTCCGCAGCATAGAGCTTGTTGAGCAGGTCTTTCCTCCGGCTTATCTCCTCCAGCAGGGAGAAGTAATCCAGAACCAGCTTCTTCTCATCGTAGGACGCCTCGCATGGGGAAATGGCAAACTTGCGCCAGAGCGCCCTGACCTCCCAGAGGGTGAAACTGAACTGGAAAGGCGAGATGAAGCTTTCAACCCGGTAATCAAAGACCCTTTCCGGGGGTATTACTGAAGCCTGCGGGAGGAAGAGGAGGGCAACCAGGGCCAGGTATTGGAAAAGCTGGCGGAAGAAAAGCCTGAGCCGGACTTTCATCCTGATTCGGCGAGCCTTCTCTTTATGTAGTTTATGACCACCACGGAAGAAGGCTCCGCGCCGTTCAGTATCGCCAGGTAATAGCTCACGAAATCGCCGAAGTGGATGCTCCAGAGGATCTGCTCCAGGAAACTGCCGCCTTCCACCTTCACCTTATGGAAGGGTATATTTTCCATAGCCAGGACCTCTTCGGTTATCCTGAGGCGGGCCTCGTGCCTGGGGTGCTCAAGGGAGGAATCCAGCAGGATGACCACAAGCCGGCCCCTGCTTTCGGCGGGGTTGGGGTAGCCCATGACGGCATTGTGGTGGGCCTCGGGAAGCTCCTCGTAGAAAGCCCAGTTCTTGGAATTTTCATTGAACTGCCCCTTCCAGCGCCTCGCCACTGCCGCAAGGAAACCAGGGCCGTAAACCACAGGGATCGCCCCGTGGATGGCCAGGGCCAACTTCTTGGCCGGATTCTCCTCCAGCGGGACCTCCGGCTTTATCCTTTCCCTCAGGCTCTCCATAAGGGACACGGCTTTCTCCACCTCGGCACTCTTTTCCCCCAGAAGGCCCGCCTCTTCCAGGATCCGCAGCAGGTAGAGCAGGGAGTAACCGATGGCCGAGCGAGGCTGACCAGCGTAGGTTATGGGCCAGAGGGGGATGCCCTTTTCCTGAGCCAGGGCGGCGAGCTTCCCGCCTGTGGTGACAGCCACGCAGCGGGCCTTTGCCTCAAGAGCCTGCTGGAAGGCGGCGAGGGTTTCCTCGGTGTTTCCGGAGTAGCTTGAGGCCACAACCAGGGTTTCGGGGCCGACCCAGGAAGGGATGCGGTAATCCCGGCAGACGTAAACCGGGCAAGGCGACTCATATCGGGCCAGGGCGGCCACCAGATCGCCTCCGATGGCGGACCCCCCCATCCCGAGGATCAGGACGTTTCCAGCCCCCCTGTAATGGGCGGGGAGGCTCTGCTTCCGGGCATCCTCCCACGCTTTCCGGCACTGTTCAGGGAGCCCGAAGATCTGCTCCAGCATGTTCGCCCGGTCAAATTGCCCCCACTCCGATGGCCTGTCCAGCAGATGCATGGTCCTTCCTCCTTTAGAACTGGAAAGGGGAGCGCTCTTCAGCCAGGGCTTTTCAGTTCCCACCCCCGTTTGCCGCGGCTGAGCCTGGCTTCAGGGTCCCACCCGGGGGCGGGTTTCAGGAGTTGGCAACTCGCCCCCATTTTACCCCCACTTCCCCCCGTCAAGGGGACTCCGTCCCCTGCACCCCTTTTTCATGGGGGTGGAGGGGGCAAGGCCCCCTCCCGGGGGACGTGGGAGATGTGCCCCCAGAAAAACAAATCAGGGGGTGGAGGGGGCGGAACCCCCTCCCGGGGGGTTGCGGGGGGTGTCCCCCCGCCCTTTTTCTTCTTTGGAAGGGGGTGCAGGGGGGCAAAGCCCCCATTGGGACCCTGAACCCCGGCGAACCCTCAGCAAACGAGGGTGGGGGGGCACCCCCCATTTCCCCCCGTCAGGGGGACTCCGTCCCCCTGCACCCTCTCTTTTTCCCTATCCTTCACCTGGAAGCATTGAAAAGCCCTGCGCTTCAGCTTTCACCCTTGATCTTCAGCGCCATGCGATAGAGGTCGCTCCGAGGCCAGCCTGAGAGCTCCGCCACCTGCCTGGAGGCTTCTTTCACCGAGAGGCCCTCTTTCAGGAGGTCCCTCAGGCTTTCCCTGACCGTTTCCTCATCCCACTGCTTCTCCTCTGCGCCGCCCACAACCAGAGTGCACTCTCCGATGGGCGGGTTAGCCTGGAAATACTCCAGAGCTTCCCGGATTGTCCCCCGCCATATTTCCTCGTGGATCTTGGTGAGCTCCCTGGCCACAGCTATGGGCCGGTTCCCCAGGAATTCAAGGAGCTCTTCAAGGCATTCTATCAGGCGGTGGGGGGCTTCAAAGAGGACTATGGTGCAGGGCTGATGGCTGGCCCACTCCAGAATTTCCTTCCGTTTGGAGGGGGTCCGGGGCAGAAATCCCAGGTAAATGAAGGAGTGGGTGGGCAACCCCGAAACCACAAGGGCCGTAACCAGGGCCGATGGCCCCGGCACAGGCACAACTTCTATCCCCTCTTCAATCGCCGCCTTTATGAGGGAGTAGCCAGGATCCGAAAGGCCGGGCATCCCCGCATCGGAGATGAGGGCCACGTCCCCTTTCTGGAGGGCTTTGATGAGCTCCCGGATCCGGCCCCTGCCGCTGTATTCGTGGTAGCTCACCACCGGCTTCTTTATCCCGTAATGTTCCAGGAGCTTGCGTGCCCTCCTGGTATCTTCGGCGGCGATGAGGCTCACCTCGCTGAGGATGCGCAGGGCCCTGAGGGTTATGTCCTCCAGATTTCCGATGGGCGTTCCTACCACGTAGAGGGTGCCCATTTCCCCTCACCTGCCCAGGATTATCCGCTTGAGCACCTCTTTGCTCTGGGAGGAAGTTACGGCCAGGATTTCATCCCCTGCTTTGAGGACGGTATCCCCATAAGGCACCATGGTCTGCTCATCCCTGACCACCATCACAATGAGGGCGTCGTCGGGGATGCCCAGCTCCCGGATGCGCCGGCCGTCGGCAGGGGAGCCGGGAGCAACTTTCCCCTGCACCAGCTCAACCCCTCCTTTCTTCAGGACCAGCAGGTGGACGAGGGAGGGTATGGGGAGGGCCCGCTCAATCTGAGCCTCTATTATCTCCGTCGTGGAGACAGTCGCATCCACCCCAAGGCGGGCGAAGATCCTGGAGTTGCGGGGATTGTTTATGCGCGCTATGGTTCGGGGGACGCCGAACCTCTGCTTGGCCAGGAGGCATATGACCAGGTTGTCCTCGTCATCCCCCGTTACGGCTATGACGGCATCGGCCCTGTTCAGGCCGATCTGCTCAAAGGTGCGGGAGTCGCACCCATCCCCGAGCCAGACGTGATCGGCCCCAAGCTCATCCGTGAGGAAAGCAGCCCTCTGGGGGTTCTTCTCCACTACCAGGACCTCGTGTCCGCTCTCCAGGAGGGAGCGGCTGAGGTAATACCCTACTTTTCCTCCGCCGACGACAATGATATACATTGCACGCCCTCCACGCATTTTCTTATGGCCTCGGCAGCCAGCATTACCGGAGAAATGACGTTAAGGCCAAGGTTGCGGAAAATTTCCGCCTTCTTGGGGTCATCCAGGCGGGTGATAACGTTCTTGACCCCGAAGATCTCCCTGGCCACATAAGAGGCCATAATGTTGGTGTTCTCGTATCCTGTTGCGGCGATGAAGACGTCGGCCTGCTCAATGCCCGCCCGGCGCAGCACGTCCTCGTCAATCCCTTTCCCCACCACGATCTCACCCTTGAAATCGGGCCCCAGGGAAGCCAGGGCTTCCCTGTCCTCGTCCACCACGGTGACGGAGTGCCCTTCCTGGCTGAAGGAAAGGGCGAGGTAAGATCCCAGCCTTCCGCATCCCACTATCAGGATCTTCATCTTCAGGCCTCCTCCAGAATTTCCACCTCCAGGCCCCTGGCTCTGAGCCAGCCGATACCCCTTTCTATCTCCTCCTTTGCTCCTTCCATCTCCACCTCAAGCCAGGCCGATCCGGGTTTGACCTCCGCCTTCTTGATGTTAACGATAAAGTTGAATGTCCGGATCAGGCCCCACATGATGGGCTCATCCACCAGTTCGGGAGGATAGACCAGTTTGGCTCTGGCTTTGGCCATCCTTACCCTCCTGCAGGCACTTTGGAGACGATGACCTCGCAATCGGCGCGCCGCAGGACCTCCCGGACCGTCCGCCCTATGCCCTCGCCGTAAGAAGTTTTCTTGAGCCCTATGCCCATTACGATCTGGTCCGCTCCGCTCTGCCTGGCCACGCTCAGTATGCCTTCGGAAGCGGAACGGTGGCGGATGAGGTGAAGCTCCGGCTTGAAGCCATGCTGAACGGCAATGAAGCGGGCGGTTTCCAGGGCTCTCCTGCCCCTCTCTTCCAGTTCGGGCAGGGGCGCGTCCAGGGGAACGGTGTAGGGGACTTCAATGACGTGGAGGAGGATGAGGTGGGCGTTCTGCCTTTCCCCGAGCCGACAGGCCAGCTCCACCGCCCTTTCGGAATACACCCCTTCAATTATGGGGACGAGGATCCGGCGGGCGGCTTCCACGGAGTAGACAGCCCGGACGACTTCAGGAGGAACGGGCCTGGGCACTTTTAGCATCCAGGTCAGGGTTCCCAGGAGAAGGACCAGGAAGAGGGTTGCCAGGACAATTCCGAGGGGATGACCCATATCTGCCTCCTGATCTCACCCCTTCATTCGCCAGCTTCGCCACCGGTGAACCCCAAAGGCGATCATAAGTCCTCCCAGTATCAGGGGCTGCCAGAGGGCACTCAACCCCAGCCCCCTTTCCACAACCACCACAGCGCTCCGGACGATAATGGTTACCCCCAGGAACGCTATGAGCAAACCAAGGGCAAGCCTGACTTTAACCATGGGGATTCTGCCTGTTCCGCCTGGCGATTTCCAGCTTCAACATTTCCAGAAGCTCCAC
>DAOUBN010000291.1:0-9652 GCA_034432815.1 Anaerolineae bacterium
CCCCCCCGGGCCCAGCGGGGGGAAGAGGGCCCCGCCGGTCGCGATCCTCCGGGTTGAAGACGCCGCCGGAAGGGTCCTGGAGCAATACGAACCGCCACCGGGAGACCAGGTCGTCTCGCCTCAACATGCTTACCTCATAACCCACATCCTGGCCGATAACTGGGCCAGGACCCCTGCCTTCGGCCCCAACAGCGTCCTCAAGCTCTCAAGGCCAGCGGCCGTCAAGACCGGAACCACGGATGACTGGCGCGATGGCTGGACCATAGGCTACACCCCGGACCTGGTGGTGGGGGTTTGGGTGGGGAATGCGGACAATTCCCCCACCAGAAAGGTCCCGGGGGTGAGGGGAGCCGGCCCCATCTGGCACGAATTCATGGAGAAAGCCCTCGCCGGCGTCCCCCCGAAGGACTTCCCCCGCCCGCCGGGAATTGTGGAGGCGGAGATCTGCGCCAAATCGGGAGCGAAGCCTTCCGAATACTGCCCGGAGAGGAGAATAGAACTTTTCGTGGCCGGAACCGAGCCCAACGACCCCTCAAAGGATTTCTCCCAGAAGGTCCGGATAGACCGGCTTACCGGGAAGCTCGCCACCGAATACTGCCCCCCCAACCTGGTGGAGGAGCGCATCTACGAGGTTTACCCACCGGAAGGGGAATGGTGGGCCATCCAGAACAACATCCCTCAGCCTCCCAGAGAATACTGCGACCTCCACACCTTCCCGCCTGAGGTGTGGATAAGTTACCCCGTGGAGAGTCAGGCTGTGGAAGGAGTGGTGGAGATAAGGGGCACGGCTAAAGCCCCGGATTTCTCCCACTATGTGGTTGAATACGGGCCCGGCACCGACCCGACCTGGTGGCTACCAATAGCGGGACCTGTGGGGACAATGGTGGAGAACGGCCTCCTGGCCCTCTGGGATACTTCGGGACTGCAGAACGGTCTTTACACGATAAGGCTCAGCGTATTTGACCGCCAGGGAAACTCCTGGGAAACCCGGCTCCGGCTGACCCTCATCAACCCAACCCCCACGCCTACTCCAACCCTGACCCCCACCCCATCGCCAACCTTCACCCCAGTGCTCACTCCCTCCTTAACCCCCACCCTCCCGATCCCCCCTGTGACTCCTCCCCCGGAGCCTCAACCCTGAGGTGGAGGTCGCTGGAGATGATCCTCGTGAAAACGGTTGGGCCTGTTAAAATCTTCAAAATGGGGAGAGATGTCCTTCCGGGCAGAGCTCTCTATTTCACCTCCGCTTACCTGGTGGATGGCCTGCTCATAGATTCCGGGAGCCCCCACCAGAAAAGGGAATTCCTCAAGGCCCTGGAGAATACCCCCATCCACACCCTGGTGAACACCCACTCCCACGAGGACCACATCGGGGCCAACAGCGCCCTGGAGAAGCGCGGGATCCCGATAAAAGCCCATCCTGAGGCTCTCCCCATCCTCCGCAATCCTTCCCTCCTGAAGATGGCTTATTACCGCAGGTTCTTCTGGGGTGTTCCGGAGCCCTCGGAGGCTTCCCCCATCGGGGATAAAATTGAAACAGACCGGTATTCCTTCAAGGTGATAGAAACCCCGGGCCATTCTCCCGACCACGTGGTCCTCTATGAGCCTTCGGAGGGGTGGCTTTTCTGCGGCGATGCCTATGTGGGCGGCAGAGATTTAGCTTACAGGAAAGTCTACAGGCCCGGGCAGATAATTGAATCCCTCAGGAAAATGGCCTCGCTGGAGATAAGCTACCTCTTTCCCGGGAGCGGAAACCCTCACCAAAACGGGAGGGACAAGATCCTGGCCAAGCTGGAAAGCCTGGAAGAACTCAGGGACAGGATCCTGGACCTGCACCGGCAGGGATTGCCACCCAGGGCCATCGCCCGGAGGATAGTGGGACGTGAACCGTTCATTACCTGGCTGACCCTGGGGGACTTCAGCGCAGTGAACCTGGTGGAGTGCTTCCTCCGGGACTTCGCCTGTTAGCCTGTAGGAAAACAAAGGGGCAGGGAGATCAGTAACTCGCCCCCGAGTGGGACCCTGAAGCCAGGCTGAGCTGCAGCAAACGGGGGTGGGGGAAAAGAGAAAAAGGCGAGGGGACACCCCACGCGGCCCCGGGAGGGGGCGAAGCCCCTTCCGCACAACCCCCGCAAAGGTGCTCCCTCTCCCCCTGGTTTTTCCCCTTTGAAGAGAAAAGGGCAAGGTGTATAATGCATCAGCCAGACCATGAAAAAGGAGGCAAAAAGATGAGAGCTGTGCACTACACCGAGGTTGAACCACAGGATGTCTACGGCATCCCGGGGGTGAAGGTCCGCTGGCTTGTAGGGAAGAAGGAAGGGGCCCCGAACTTTGCCTTCCGCATTTTTGAGATGGAACCCGGCGCTGTCATCCCCTCCCACGAGCACGACTGGGAGCACGAGGTCTTCGTCCTGGCCGGCGAAGGGATCGTGGGAGTGGAAGACGAAGAAAAAACAGTAAGGGAAGGGGATTTCGTCCTGATCCCGCCGGGCGCTCGCCATAAATTCATAAACACCGGGGAAGGAACTTTCCGCTTCATCTGCGTCATCCCCCTCAAGGGCGATACGAGGCCTTGAACCGAAAAGTTAACATTTACGCCCTCATAACCAGTTCTTTCCTGAGCGGTTTCAGGACGAACCTTGTGGGTGCAGTCTGGCAGCCCTTCGTCCTGAGCCTGGGGGCTTCCATGCCCACCCTCGGCTTTGTGGAGAGCCTCGCAGGCCACCGGGGAATCATCCCCGCCCTGGTCCAGCCCTTAGGGGGATGGCTTTCGGATAGAAGGGGGCGCAGGCCCCTCCTGGCCTCAGGAAGCATCCTGGCGATCACCTACCTCTGCTTATGCCTCCTGGCCTTTCACCTGAGAGATTGGCGGCTTATTTTCCCGGCCGTCATTTTCCAGGGCCTCTCCGCCCTCTCAAGACCGGCCCAGGCTTCCCTGGTGGCGGATTCGGTGCGGGAAGGGGAACTGGGCACCGCCTACAGCCTGATCATGACCGCCTTCCTGGTCCCTGGGGTCTTCGCCCCCGCTTTCGGAGGCTTCACGGCCGACAGGCTGGGGTTCGGAAGTGTCTTCGCCGTGGCCCTGGTCCTGGAGGCTGTTGCCCTCTTCCCTATCCTGAAGTGGGTCAGGGAGACCGTCTCCTCCGACTCAGCCCCCACATCCTTTTCCTGGAAGCGGATGCTGGCCAGGCTTCTTTCGCCCCCGGCCCGCCTCCGCCCCCTCTACATAGCGGTGGCCGCCGATTCGTTCTCCTGGGGGCTGAGCTACGGGATCCTCTACGGTATGCTTGCCAGGACTTACGGCCTTTCCCCATCCCAGATAGGGCTGATAGTGAGCGCTTCCTCCGCCGCCTGGCTCCTCTTCCAGATGCCTGCCGGGAGGCTGGTGGACCGCTTCGGGGGCTTCAGCTTCATGGTGATTTCGGAGCTGGTGGGGATACCCCTGATGGTCGGGTGGCTCCTTTTCAGGTCCCTCAAAGCCTTCCTTTTCCTCCAGATCTTCTGGGGGCTTGTAGCAGCTACCTGGGTTCCGGCCGTCCAGGCCTACCTGGCCATCAGGGTTCCCCAGGAGGAGCGGGGCGAAGCCATGGGCCTCCTCAGCGCTTTCCGGGGCCTCTTTGCCTTCCCCTCCCCCTTCCTGGGAGGCCTCCTCTACGAACTGGCAGGCTTTCCGGGCCCGATCCTGGCCAGCCTCGCGGGGATAATCATCACCACGGCCATTTTCCTCTTCCTGGTCAGGGAGTGATATGGCGACGAAGGAAGAGGTGCGGAGGCTCATATGGGACAGGCTGGAGCGGGAGGACATAGCTGACTTCCCACGCCCATGCCATGGCCGGATCCCCAATTTCAAGGGCAGCCGGGAGGCCACCCTGTGGCTCCTGAGGATCCCGGAGTTCAGGAGCGCAAGGTGCGTCTTCTGCCCGCCGGATTTCGTCCTGAAAAGCGTGAGGGACCTTGTCCTTAAGGAGGGGAAGGTTCTGGCCGCTGCCCTCCCCCACATGAAGGGCTTCGTGGAACTTACGGGCGAAGCCGATACCTCCATCAGGGGCCTTGCCCACTACGGGAAGCCCCTCAGGACCCCCGTGGACTTCATAGTGCAGGGGAGCGTGGCCGTTGACCCCTTCGGCAACAGGCTGGGAAAAGGGACAGGCTACGGGGACCAGGAGATCGCTTACCTCAGGAGGCGAGGGCTGCTTAAGGATGGCTGCAGGATCGCCACCATCGTGCACGATGTCCAGGTGGTGGAGGATCTGTCCCCTTTCATGGAACCCCACGATATACCGGTGGATTACGTCCTGACGCCCACCCGCTGGTTCATAGCGACCCCCGGCGACGGCAGAACCCATGAGGTTACAATCCACAGGGTCTGGGAGGAGGAGATAGCTGCGGGCAGGAAGAGGGTGGAGGGGAGGCTCTGGCGGGGCCGCTTCCGCCGGATTTTCAGGGGCGACAGGCTCAGGCTTGGCTCGGTGGAGGTGGGGGTTGATGCAGTGGTGTGGTATCCATCCTTTGAATCCTTGCTGGAAGGGGAAGGGGTTGAAGCGGTGATCCCGGGAGCCGGAAGCCTGGAGGAAGCCCTCAAAGTTTACAGGCAGATCTATTCGGAGGCCGAGGAAAAGCGCTATGGGGTTGTGGCCTTCAGGCTCTCCCCTTAGGAAAGTCTGGCCCGCAATTGCGAGCGGGGGACTGGCCTTCTGCCTCTACCTCCGCTCCCTCGCGCCGGGCGTTCTCTCCTACGATTTTGCCGAATTCCAGTATCTCCCGGCTAAGCTCGGCCTGCCCCACCCCAACGGCTTCCCCTTCTACATGCTCCTGGGATGGCTGTGGTCAAAGCTCCCCATAGGCAGCCTGGCTTTCCGGATGAACCTCCTTTCCGGTGTCGCCGGGGGGATGGCCGTGGCCGTCTTCTCCCTACTCCTCCGGGAGCTGAGCGGTCGGGATGATGCGGCGCTGGCCGGGGCTTTCTTCCTCGCCCTGATGCCTTCGTTCCGCCTCTACTCTTCCGGTGCCGAGAGATACACCTTGCTCGCGCTGCTCCTTCTGGCCTCTTTCCTTGAGGGAGCCCGCTGGGAGAAGGGGGGAAAGCCCAGGTGCCTCGTCCTGAGCGCCCTCTCAATGGGACTGGCCCTGGCCACCCATCCTGCGGCTTTCCCCATTTTACCTTTCTGGCTCTTTTACCTCGCCCTGTCCAGCCCCCCCCGGCTTCTATCCCGGTCCTCGCTTCCGGCGCTGGCAGCCCTGATCCTGCCCCTGTCCCTTTACCTTTATATCCCCTGGAGGTGGCTATCCCTCGCCCGATACCCCATCATTCCCGAACTGGGGGCCTCAGAAGCGCCGTATCGGGGGCTTGCCTTCGTCTGGTACAGGCCAGAGCTCTCCCTAAAGCTCCTGTGGGAATACACGGCCGGGCTTGGAAGCTACGGCTTCAGCCTCATGAAGGGCGGGTGGAAGGAAGCAATCTCTTCCGTCGGGGAAACGAAGGGCCTCTGGCTTGCGGAGTTCCCGCTCCCCTTCTGGCCGCTGGCCTTTGCAGGGTGCATCTCCCTCCTCCTGGCCCGTCCGAAATTCTGGCTTTCCTCTCTGGGCCTGGCCTGGACCGACCTGCTCATTACAGTTTACATAAAACAAGGAAAACCCGAGGCTTACCTCCTCCCCGCCTTCGTAATCTTTGCCCTGTGGCTCGGCCTGGGAGTGGGGGTTTTCGCCAGGGCCTGGGAGAGGGTCAGGTTGCCCGGATGGGCTCTGGCCGGGCTTCTGGCCTCACTTCTCTTTACCTTCTGCCGCGCCGGCGACCCCTCGGCCTCCCTGAGCCGATTCGCCGGGGTTGAGAGATGGTGGAGGGAGGTCCTGAGCTACCCTCTGGAGAAAGGGAGCGCCCTCATGGCCCACTGGGGAGACCTCACCCCCATGTGGTATCTACAGCAGGCCGAGGGGATAAGGACCGACCTGATCGGCCTGTATCCCCCTGCAGGGTGGATCGCCTCCCGGTGGCTTTCGGGAGGCAGAGCCCTCTACCTGGCCGGGCCAACCCACGGCTTTGACCCCGGCTTCCCCGCCGGTTTCAGACTGATGCCCTGGGGTAAACTCCTGCGCCTCTACCCTGATGAGGCCAGCCTTTCCTGCCCGGATGGCCTTGCCCCTGCTCCAGAGCCTCAGGGGTGGCCTTTCAAGGTGGAAGGGTGGAAAGTCTCCGGAGAAAACGGGCTCCTGGAGCTTTGCTGGGAAGCCCTGGAGGATTTCCCCGCTGATCTCTACCTCAGCGTGCGGGTGCTTTCCCGGGATGGAGTTCTCATAAGGCAGAAGGATGAGCCCCTGCTCCCCCAGTGGTATCCTCACCAGGAGGTGAAGGGCGGAGAAAAGGGCCTCTTCATAACAGGGCTGGAGCTTCCGGGGTGGCTCGCTCCGGGCAACTACCGGGTTGAACTCGTCCTTTTTGCCCTGAAGGAAGGGGGGTGGGAAGAGGTTGCCCCTTCGCCCTATTCTCCCGGGGAATTCCAGGTCGCCCATCCTCTCCCTCGCCTTGAGGAGGGCGACAGGGTTCTTCTCCTCAAGCCCGGGGCAGGGCCGTTCCGGGTGGCAGCCTTCAGGGTTTCCGAAAAGCCAGTCCGGCCGGGCGATCCGGTCAGGCTGGAGGTGGTCTGGGAGGCCTCTCAAGCCCCCGGGGCTGATTGCCAGGTGGCCTTCCGGATCAGGGATGTCAGGGGGGTCGTGAGGGTTACGGAGCCGCAACCCCTCTCCCCGGGGTATCCCACGGCCCTGTGGAGGGAAGGGGAAAAGGTGAGGGTGATTTACGACCTCCGGGCGCCGAGGCGCATTTCGGGGAGGGCTTTCTGGGTTGAACCGGTTCTCCTGTGCCCTGGAAGGGGAGAGAGGCCGGTTCCCCTTCACGCCGGCCCCTTCTTCGTGCGGGATCGCCCCCACCTCTGGAAGATGCCCGAAGGGGCTAAACCTGTAGGGGTTAAATTCGGGGAGCTGGCAGAGCTTGCCGGATACACCCTGGAGGAAGGGGAGGAACTGAAGCTCGTCCTCTACTGGAAGGTCCTGAGCGAGACCGATAAATCCTGCTGGGTTTTCGTCCATCTGGTGGACGAAGGCGGGCGCATTGTGGCCCAGCACGATGGCATCCCTTCCGGAGGCGCCCACCCCACCAGCCTGTGGATTGCTGGGGAAGTGATAGAGGACCCCCACATCCTCAGGGGCGATCTGCCGCCCGGCCGATACACCATCCTTGTGGGCCTCTACGACCCAAAAACGATGGAGAGGCTCAGGGTTGAAGCTCCGGGAAATGCTTTTCCCCTTGCGGTGATTGAAAGGGGTGGAAGGTGAAGCTGATATTAACCCGCAGGCAGATGGAAGAGATAATGGCGCACGTGATGGAGGAGCTTCCCAACGAGGCCTGCGGCCTCCTGGCGGGCCAGGGAGGCAGGGTGGAGAAGGTCTACCCCCTGCCCAATGTGGAGAGAAGCCCCCACGCCTTCAGGGCCGATCCTGAGGCCCAGTTCAGGGCGATGGAGGAGATGGAAGAAAAGGGCTGGGACATAGTGGGGATATATCACTCGCACCCCTCGTTCCCCCCTTACCCTTCGGCAAGGGACATTGAGATGGCCTATTACCCCGAGGCCGTTTACCTCATAATATCCCTGCAGGATCCTCAGAGGCCTCAGTTCAGGGCTTTCAGCCTGGCGAGAGGTCAGCCCGAGGAGGTGGAAGTGGAGGTCGTGGGGTGAGGCTCAGCCAGGCTCTTCACCATGATGCTGGGGGTGAGTCTGAGGGCCGCCAGGGGCTTCTGGAGGAGGCTGTCCGCCCAGGCCAGAAGGCGAGCCGGAATCATCCTCTTGAGGAGGCCGAGGCGGAAGAAAGAGAGGGAGAGGATTTCGGTGGGGGCAAACCCGGCCTCCCGGAGGGCCCTTTCCATCCAGCGGGGATGGAAGTCAAAGTGCATGGGGGCGAACTCCAGGGGTTCCGGGGAGAAGGGGCTGGGGCGTCGGCCCAGCAGGTGGAGGATTATGGCCTTGAGGTGCCTCTTGCTGGCGTATTCCAGGATGAAATGCCCCCCGTTCCTGGTCACCCGCCGGATCTCGGCGAGGGCCGCCCTGACATCGGCCACATGGTGGATGACTCGGACCATCACTGTGGTGTCAAAGGTTCCCTCGGGGAAGGGGAGGTTGTAGAGGTCGGCCGCCAGGAAGGAGAAGCGGGAGTCGTGCCCCCAGCGCTTCTTCGCCTCTTCAAGCTGGGAGAGGGAATAATCCAGGAGGACTACCCTCTCCGCGCCGGAGTAGAGGTCTGCCAGCCTTCCGAAGCCGGCCCCTATGTCCAGGAGGATTGATGTTTTCCGGGGGAGGAGGCGCCTGAGGGCTATGCGCTCGGCCAGATCCTCGTATTGCCTCCCCTTCCAGAAATCGGTGTATGGGACGCCTTCGTAGCTCAGGACGGGGCGTTTCACGTGAAACATCACCAGACCCTCACCACCCTGGCTGCGGAGCCGGAAGGCCCCTTGGTAACCTCAATGCGGACGGGGAACCTCTCCTTGAGGTCTTCCAGGTGGGTTATGACCAGGATGAACTTGAACCTGTCCCTTATGGAATTTATCGCCTCAACAACCCTCTCCAGCCCGCCGGAGTCCTGGGTCCCGAACCCCTCATCCACGAACAGGACCGATAAGGGAGCGCCAGCCCGCCGGGCCAGGAGCCTGGCCAGGGCTACCCTTATGGCCAGGTCCACCCGGAAGCTCTCCCCTCCCGAGTAAAGCCGGTAATCCCGTGTCCCCTTCTCATCCGATATCTCTATCTCCAGCGTCTCCCTCATTTCCCCCTTCTGAGTCTGCTTCTGAGTCCTGAATCGGACGTGCATCCTCCCTCCGGTCATATCGGTCAGGAGCTTGTTGGCTTCATCCTCTATCTCCGGAAGAACCCCTTCAATTATCATGGCCTGGATCCCGTCCTTCCCGAAGGCCTCGGCCAGCTCCCTGTATAACTGGCTTTCTTCCTGGGCACAGGCAAGCTCCTTCTCCTTCTCCGCCTTTTCGGAACGGAGCTCCTCTATCCTCCTCAACTCCTCCTCCAGGGTAACCTTCACTTTCCAGGCCTCATCCCGCTCCCTTGAAGCCCCCTCAAGTTCCCTCTCCTTTTCCTCCCACTCCTGCCTCACCTTTTCCCGCTCGGCCACCACCTCCTCCAGCCCCTCAACCTTCCTCCTCACCTCATCCCTGACCCTCTGCTTCTCCCCCAGCTTGCCTTCCATCTCCTCCACGAACTCCTCCTCCCGCTGGAGGTTCCTCCTGGCCTCCTCCAGGTCCTTAAGTTTCAACTCCCATTCCCGGAGCCTCCCCTCCTCACGTATGAGCTCATCACGCCTTTTCCTGCAAAACCTCAGCCTGGAGAGGCTTTCCTCCAGGGCTTCCCTCTCGCCCCTGAGTTCAGGGGCGAACTTCCCTTCCCGGAGGATGGCTTCCAGCTCCGCCGCCCTGGCCCTGAGCTCCTCAAGCTTCCAGCCCGCCTCCTCCGCAGCCCTGGCCTTCTCCTCCAGGCTTCCTTTCCTGACCGAAAGCTCATCCCTGCGCTTCAGAGCCTCCTCAGCCTCCTTCACCTTGGCCAGGAGGTCCGCCCTCCTCCTTTCCAGTTCCCCGATCTCCTCCTCCGCTCTTCAGGCC
>DAOUBN010000292.1:0-3676 GCA_034432815.1 Anaerolineae bacterium
CACGAGATCTGCATTTACCAGGGGCGGAGCCGGCTAACCGCTCTGCAGGCCCGGATCGTTGACGTCAATTCCGATTTTCCCCAGGGGTTTAAAGGCCATTGTTCCCCTCCGTGAAGTGTATTCTCAAACGCTTCACTCTGGCATAACCCTCATAACCCAGGACTTTCAACACATCTTCCGGCCTCGCCGTAGCCGATGGGCTTGTCTCCAGCAGCATCCAGAGGGCGCATCCAGGCCCGGCGCTCTCCACCATTTTAAGCCCCCTGATAAGAGGCCGCAAGTCAAACTCCCGGACCTTCCCCCCCTTTTCGCGCCGGAAGGGGATGGAATTCCGTTCCAGGATTTCCCCGACCGCCCTGGCAAGCGCCTCCCTGTCCGCGCAATCGGGCAGGATCACCAGGTATTCCGATGCCCTCACCCTCTGGGGCAGGGACAGGGTCCCATCCCCGTCGATTTCGGCCCGGACGACCTCAAGGCCGGCGGGGAGGTGGGGCCGAACCCGGACCAGGAATTCCTCAGGAGATACCGGGGAGGTGAGGGTGATCTCCATCACTTCCTCCAGCCCCTCAAAACCCACCGGGAGGGGGGAAGCCACCGTTATCCTGGGGTGGGGCGTGAAGCCGTGGGAATAGGCCAGGGGTATCCCGGCTCGCCGCAGGAGCCTCTCCCACAGTTTCATCAGGTCCAGATGGGAAATGTATCTGAGGGGGCCGGTCTGGGAGTAGGTTATCCTCAATTTAAAGAGGCTGCTCATGCCTCTTCCAGGCTTCTTCCGCTTCCTGGATTATCCTCACGCTGCGGCTTGCGCCTATCCGGCTGCCCCCCGCCTCTATCATCGCCAGGGCCTGCTCCAGGGAGGAGATGCCGCCCGCAGCCTTCACCCCCATTTTATCCCCCACCGTCTCCCGCATCAGGCGCACATCCTCCACGGTTGCCCCTCCCGGCCCGAAGCCCGTGGAAGTCTTAACGAAATCGGCGCCTGCTTCCATGGCCAGCCTGCAGGCCATAACCTTCTCATCACGGCTCAGGAGGGCCGTCTCCAGAATCACCTTGACCAGCGCCCCTGCTCCGTGGGCCACGGCCACAACCCGGGCTATGTCTTCACGGACCAGGTCGTAATCGCCGCTCTTCATCGCCCCCACATTCATGACCATGTCAATTTCATCGGCCCCCAGGGCTATAGCCTTTTCGGCTTCAAAGGCTTTCACCTCCGGCAATGTGGCGCCCAGGGGAAAACCCACCACGCTGCAAACCTTCACCCCTGTCCCTTTGAGGATGGAGGAAGCCAGGGCGAGATAGCTCGGATTGACGCAAACCGAGAAGAAGCCGTAGCGGATGGCTTCCTGGCAGAGGGCCTCAACCTGGGCCCGGGTCGCTTCGGGCCTGAGGAGGGTGTGGTCAAAGAAACGGGCAAGCTCCGCAGGGCTCATTTTGAGGTTCATTTTCCCGCCTCCGGAACGGGCACAGGGCTGAGGAAAAGGCTGCTTTTGTATGATGGGATTATGCGCCAGCGGGTCGGGGGCCAGTAACAGAACCAGGCCCTGCCCACTATGTATCGGATGGGCAGCATCCCCCAGTTATGGGAATCGGAGGAGAAGTTCCGGTTATCCCCCAGGACGAAGACTTCGTCCGGGCCGACCGTTTCAGGGCCCCAGGAGTAACCCGCTTCGGCCACGGGGTAGGGCTCGTGCAGGGGCTGGCCATTTATGTAGACCTTGCCCCCCCTTATTTCCACCGTCTCCCCGGGGAGGGCTATGATCCTCTTGATGAAGGTCCGCCGGAAGTCCCTGGGGTAGCGGAAGACCACCACATCTCCCCGCTGGGGCGGGTGGAAGTAATAGGAGAGGCGGTTGACCATTATGTATTCGCCTTCGTGGAAGTTGGGCTCCATGCTGGAGCCGTAAACCCTGTAATTTTCAACCCCCGTCCTCACCAGGAAGAAGAGGACGAGGCTCAAGAGCACCGTTTCCACCAGTTCCCTCAGGAAAGCTTCCGCCTTCCCCACCATCACTCCTCCCACGCTTCAAAGGTCACCACTTCCTTGCCCTGGAGTTTCTCCAGGACCTTCTCCACTATGAGGTCAAGGTGGCGGCTGGAGTGGACGAAGTCAAGGCGATCGGCCGGGACTTTGAGGACAGGGCTGAGGGTGTAGCGCTCAATCCACTCCTCGTAAAGGGCGTTGAGCTTCTCCAGGTAATCCCTGGAAATCTTCTTCTCGTAATCCCTGCCCCGCATCGCAATGCGCTTCTCAAGGGTCGGGACCGAAGCCTGCAGGTAGATCACCAGGTCGGGCGGGGGGAGTATGGAGATGATGGCCTCGTAGAGCTGGCGGTAAGTCCGGTAATCCCTCTCATCCATAAGCCCTTCCCGGTAGAAGTTCTCCACGAAGATCTCAGCATCCTCGTAAATGGTGCGGTCCTGGATCACCGAGTGGGGGCTTTTGAGGAGTTGATTGTAATAGTAGAGCTTGCGGGCCAGGAAGAAAACCTCGGAATGGAAGCACCAGCGGGCCATGTCCTGGTATACTTCGGAGAGGTAAGGGTTCTCATCGGCGGCTTCGTAGAAGGGCTCCCAGCCCAGCTTCTCACTAAGGAGCCTGGTGAGGGAGGATTTCCCGACCCCTATGTTTCCGGCTATGGCCACAAACCTTTTCATTTCCCGCTCCCAATGGAGAAGAGGGAAGGCTTCCTGGCCACCCCTTCTTCCAGAGCCGATCGGATCATGCCCACCACCAGCTCCAGGTCTTCCCTCCTCCGGACGAAGTTGAGCTCCTCGGTATCTATACGCAGGACCGGGGCTTCATCGTATTGGGAGAAGAATTCCTCGTAGGCGAGCTTGAGGCGGTGGATGTAATCCCGGTCCATGTTGCGTTCGTATGGGCGGTCTCTCAGGGCGATCCTCTCCATGAGGGTATCGGTGCTGGCCTGGAGGAGGCAGACCAGGTCAGGGGCCACAGTTTTCTGGGAGAGGATGCGGTATAGTTCTTCGTAGAGGCTCAACTCTTCGCCCCTGAGGTTCAGGTTGGCGAAAAGCCTGTCCTTGGCGAAGGTGTAATCGCTTATGAGGTTTCCCCGGGCTAAAGCTTCGGGCACGATTTCCTGATGCTGGTGGTAGCGGCTCAGGAGGAAGAAGAGCTGGGTCTGGAAGGCATAACGTTCACGGTCCTGGTAGAATTTCTCCAAGAAGGGGTTTTCCTCAAAAGCCTCCAGCAAAAGCTGCGCATTGAAGTAAGGCTGGAGGAGCCTTGCCAGAGTAGTTTTGCCCACGCCTATAGGGCCTTCAATGGCAATATACACGCCGGGCATGGAGAACCTCATAAACAAAATATAACGCCCCTGGCAGGACTCGAACCTGCAACCAACGGCTTAGAAGGCCGCTGCTCTGTCCTGTTGAGCTACAGGGGCTCCGCTTGCACTAATATTTTACCACAGTTTCAGGCTTAAGGGCAAACGTCAGGGCAGATGGTTTCCCCACCCTCGTAGGCCTGGGGTTCGCTAAGGTTCAGGGACCCACTCGCGGGCGGGTTAAAAGATGGGGGTGGAGGGGGCTTGCCCCATCCCGGGGGGCATGGGGGTGTCCCCCCAGGGAAAACAGATCAAGGGGCGAGCAGCCTTCTCCTGCAACCCGGCCACGAGCGGGACCCTGAACGCGGGCAAACCCTCAGCAAACGAGGGCG
>DAOUBN010000293.1:0-3010 GCA_034432815.1 Anaerolineae bacterium
AGGATGGGATCCTCTACTCCAAGGAAATTTCCCAGTTCAACCTTGACCGGAAGTGCCCCAACTGCGGCGGGCAACTGGAAATAGCAGGCAAGGGGGTGATCAAGTGCCCCTGGTGCGGTTCCGAGGTCTTCCTGCACAGGGATTTAACAGGGTGAGGTAACCCTTTTGCATGCCTTCATCGGGGAAGTGGTGGAAATCCTTCAGGAAGAAGGGGAGCGCAGGGCCAGGGTCAGGGTGGGAGGGGCCCTGGTGAAGGTCAACGTTGAACTTTTGCCGGAGGTGAAAGAGGGGGATAAAATAATCCTCTGTGCCGGAGTCGCCCTCGGGAAATTGTCACCGGAGGAGGAAGATGTGCCTGGGAGTGCCTGGCAAGGTCATAAGCATTGAGGAAAACCCCCTGGGCATAACCATGGGCAAGGTCAGTTTCGGGGGGATTGTGAAAGACGTCTGCCTGGCCTACGTGCCCGATGTCAAGGTGGGCGATTACGTGGTGGTACACGTGGGGTTCGCCATAAGCAAAATTGACGAGGAACAGGCCCAGGCCATGTTTGAATTCCTGGAGCAGGTCGCCGGGCAGGAGGCAGAGGATGAAGTTCGTGGATGAATACCGCCGGGAGGAAGACGCCCGAAAACTGGTCAACGCTATCCACCGGCTGGTTACAAGGCCCTGGGTCATCATGGAGGTGTGTGGCGGCCAGACCCACACGATCCTCAAATCGGGGATAGACCGGCTTCTTCCCCCCGAAGTCACAGTGGTGCACGGGCCGGGGTGCCCGGTGTGCGTCACCCCCCTTGAGCTCATTGACAAAGCCATCGCCCTCGCCCGGACCCCGGGCGTCATCTTCACCTCCTTCGGCGATATGCTCAGGGTTCCAGGGAGCAGCGGCGACCTCCTGAGCGCCAAAGCGCAGGGAGGCGATGTCCGGATGGTTTACTCCCCCCTTGACGCCCTTCGCCTGGCCCAGAAGAACCCCGATAAGGAGGTGGTTTTCTTCGCGGTGGGTTTTGAGCCCCCCGCCCCTGCCAATGCCATGGCCGTATGGCAGGCCAGGCAGATGGGCATCCGGAACTTCTCCATCCTCTGCGCCCAGGTGAGGGTTCCCCCGGCCATTGAGCTAATCTTGAACGACCCATACAACATGGTGCAGGGCTTCCTGGCTGCTGGCCACGTCTGCACGGTCATGGGCTACTGGGAGTATGAGCCCATAGCCGAAAGATACCGGGTCCCTATCGTGGTCACCGGCTTTGAACCCCTGGACCTCCTCCAGGGCATCTACATGGTCCTCAGGGCGCTGGAGGAGGGGAGGTGGGGGGTGGAGAACCAGTATGCCCGCTCGGTGCGGAGGGAGGGGAACGTCCAGGCACAGAAGCTGATGAACGAGGTTTTCCAGATATGCGATCGGCAGTGGCGGGGTATAGGCCCTGTGCGGGGCGGAGGGCTCTGCCTGCGGCCCGAATACTCCGAATTTGATGCCGAAAAGCGCTTCGGCCTGGAGGCCATAACTGTTTCCGAATCGGAAGTGTGCATAGCCGGCGAGATCCTCCAGGGGAAGAAAAAGCCCTACGAATGCCCGGCCTTTGGAGGGGATTGCACTCCAGAGCATCCCCTTGGCGCCCCGATGGTCTCTTCGGAGGGGGCCTGCGCTGCCTACTACCAGTATGGGAGGGAGAGGTGAGCTTTCAGTGCCCGATCCCCATATCCGAATATCCGACCATACTCCTGGCTCACGGTGGCGGCGGGAAACTCACCCAGATGCTCATAGAGAAAGTTTTCCTCCCGGCCTTCTCCAACCCTGCCCTGGAAACCCTCCATGACGGAGCGATCCTGGAAGTAGGGGGGGCTCGCCTCGCTTTCACCACCGATTCCTTTGTGGTCAGCCCTATTTTCTTCCCCGGCGGGGATATCGGTTGCCTGGCAGTGCACGGGACCGTGAACGATCTGGCCATGTGCGGAGCCAGGCCCCTGGCCCTCTCTGCTGGCTTCATCCTGGAGGAAGGCTTTCCCATGGACGACCTGTGCCGGATCGTGGAATCCATGAGGGAAGCGGCCGCCAGGGTCGGCGTCCCAATCGTCACCGGCGATACGAAGGTGGTGGATAGGGGCAAGGGGGATGGGGTATTCATCAACACCACGGGCATAGGGCTCATCCCGCCCGGAATCCACATTTCGCCTGCGAGGGCCAGGCCGGGGGACCTTATCCTCATAAACGGGGCCATTGCCATCCATGGCATCGCCATAATGTCGGTAAGGGAGGGGCTGGAATTTGAGACCACCCTCCTAAGCGATACGGCCCCCCTGCACGACTTGGTGGCCAGGGTTCTGGAGGTGGGAGGGGACAAGGTCCACGTCCTCAGGGACCCCACGCGGGGAGGTGTGGCCAGCGCGCTGAACGAGATTGCGACCAGGGCCAGGGTCGGGATCGTCCTGGACGAGGCTTCAATCCCTATCTGGGAGGAGGTTAAAGGGGCATGCGAAATCCTGGGGCTTGACCCCCTTTACGTGGCCAACGAGGGAAAATGCATAGCCATTGTAGCCCGGGATAAGGCGGAAGAAGTGCTGGAGGCCATGCGGTCCCACCCTCTCGGAAGAGAGGCCGCCATAATTGGCGAGGTGGTGGAGGAGCATCCGGGGCAGGTCATCCTCCGCAGCAGGATCGGGGGGATGAGGGTAGTGGATATGCTTAGCGGCGAGCAATTGCCGCGCATATGCTGAGGGATAGAGAAAACAAAGGATGCCGGGGAGTTATGGAAGATGGGTCCCCAGGAAAACAACTCAAAGGGGCGAGAAGGCAACTCCTGCAACCCGGCCGCGAGTGGGACCCCTAACCCCGGCAAATCCTGAGCCAACGAGGGTGGGAAAAACTTGGGGTGCAGGGGAGCGAAGCCCCCATGCCAGGGGGTCTGGGGGTGTGCCCCCAGAAAAGTAAAATAAGGGGTGGAGGGGGCAAAGCCCCCTCCCGGGGGGTCTGGGGGGTGTCCCCCCAGAGAAACCAATTAAAGGGGCGAGAAG
>DAOUBN010000294.1:0-7540 GCA_034432815.1 Anaerolineae bacterium
TCTTCCTGGAATTTATCCCGTAAAATGAACTGAAGAGCTCGCCCTTCTCCCTGCCAAGGACGGCTTCCACTTCTTCCCTGGTCCAGAGGTAGAACCTCCCTTCCTCTCCCCCGCTCTCTGCCCCTTCGGAAGAATAAAAAGCCCCTTCAGGCGACCTGAGGTCTCGGAGGACGTATTCAAAGATGCGGGAGGCCATCAGGGCATGGAAAGCTCTGCCTGTAGCTTGGAAAGTTTCCAGGAAGGCTATGGCCAGGAGTGCCTGGTCGTAGAGCATTTTCTCAAAGTGAGGGGTATGCCATTCCTCATCCACGGAGTAGCGGTGGAACCCGAAGCCTATGTGGTCCCAGATCCCTCCACGGCTCATGCTTTCCAGGGTCTTTTCGGCCATGGCGAGGGCCTGCTTTTCCCCGGAGCGCTTCCACCACCGCAGCAGGAAGTTTATATTGTGCGGGGTCGGGAATTTAGGAGCGTTGCCAAACCCACCATGGGTCGGATCAAACCGGGAGGAAAGGTCTTCATAGGCGAGGCGCAGAAGCTTATCGGTTACCGCTCCAGCGTAGGAGGTCCTCAGCGCTTTCCTCAGGACTTCCTCCACGCCTTCACCAGTCCGGAGCAGGAGATGCCTCTGGTTTTCCCACAGGTAAGCGATCCTTTCCAGGATGTCTTTCAGGCCAGGGAGATTGTAGCGGCTCTCTTTCGGAAAGTAGGTCCCGGCAAAGAAAGGCTTGCCTTCGGGGGTCAGGAAGACCGTTAGAGGCCAGCCTCCGCCTCCAGTCATGGCCTGGCAGGCGGTCATGTAGAAATGATCCACATCGGGCCTCTCCTCCCTGTCCACCTTGACCGGGACGAAGTGACGGTTCAGGAGCTGGGCTATTTCTTCGTCCTCAAAGGATTCCCTTTCCATGACCATGCACCAGTGGCAGGCCAGGTAGCCTATGGAGAGGAAAATGGGCTTGTCCTCGCGGCGGGCCTTTTCAAAGGCCTCCTCTCCCCACGGATACCAGTCCACGGGGTTGTAGGCGTGGTGCAGCAGGTATGGGCTTTTCTCATGGATAAGACGGTTGGGTTTTCTGGTCATTTTTTCCACCTGTTTAAGAAGGCATATTCCTCCAGGGGGAGCCTCGGGGGCCTTGTCCTTTCGGCTTCCGCCTGCTTCTCGGTAAGGAGAGGGCTTATGGTTTCGGAGTGCCTGCCCACGATTACCAGCGTTATCACTTTCATGTCTTCGGGAATGCCCAGGATTTCTTTGACCTCATCCTCGCGGTAGCCGGCTATCGGGTGGGCCACAAGCCCCAGTTCGGTGGCTCTCAGGATGAGGAAGGCGGTGGCCATTCCAGTGTCAAAGAGGTAATATTCCCGCCCCTTTATGTCGCAATCCAGATCTTTCCGGGAAACCACGGCCACGATCATGGAGGCGAGCCTGGTCCACTCGTTCCCGCGGGTCATGGCCTGCCACAGCTTCTCCAGCGTTTCCCGGTCGTAGACGAAGACGAAGCGCCATGGCTGGTTGTTGAAGCAGGAGGGAGCGAGCCCTGCGCTTTCGGCCAGATCCTTTATGAGTTCGGGGGTTATCTCTACAGGCTCAAGGGAGCGGTATGCCCTGCGGGTTCTTATGGCCTCTCTCACGTCCATGTGGCCTCCTCAATCCAGCAATCTTTTCTCTCCCTCCAGTTTCTTTATATCCGTTATGTCCTGAGTCACCTCCAGAACCCCCAGATATTCGCCCTGAGGGCTGCGGACCGGGAAGTAGCGGATGTGGATGAAGCGGCCCCTGTGGTTTATCCAGAATTCAGCCACGTCCCGGGTGCCGGCTTTGAATTCCTCTATGATTCTGTTGACCACGTGGATGCTCTTCTGGGGATGGCACTGCTGGACCGTTCGGCCCAGGACCGCCCTGGTTCTGGGGAAGGTTCGGGTTTCAGCCCGGTTGAAGTAGCGGACGATGTTGTTTTTGTCCACGAAGGTTATCTCCACGGGCAGGGTGTTGAGTATGGCCTCCAGTTCCTGGAGAGTGAGGGAACCGGTATCAAAGCTGATTTCGCCTTCCGGGCGAGCGGGCGCCTGGGCTTCTGAAGGGGCAGGCATGGCTTCCACTGGCGTGAAGCAGCAGTAGCCCAGTTCATCAAATTGCAGCCTTATGTCGGCCCACTCCTGCTGGCTTATAACCTGAAGGGACAAGGGGAAGAGGATGTTGTTCTCCTTGTGGAAGTGGGTGCTGAGCCAGTTCTGGAGGGATTGGGCCAAGCCGTTCAGTTCCTGGAGGAACTGGGGGAAGGGCATGGCTGAAGCTTTTTCCACAAGGTTGTAAAGCTTCTTCTTGACTTCCCTTATCTGGTTGTGCTCCATCCACATTATAGCTGGGGGTTCGGTGATCCCGTGCTTTTCAATGTAGGGGAAGAGGACGTTCTCCTCCCGGACGTAATGGCTTTCGGAGTCCCTGAGATCCTCTGCAATGTGCTGGAGGTGGTCCTGGAGGTGGGGGTCAAGTTTCCCGATTTCGCCCAGCTGGCGGGCAAGCCCCAGGAGTTCTCCGGCGCGCTCAAGGAGGATCCTGTGCTCCTCCATGAGGATGTGGATGGGGTGCCACGGCGGGGCGAGGGTCGGCTCCCTCTTCTCAAGGCCTTCCCTGAAGACGGCCAGGTGGACTTCGCAGAGCTTCTGGATTTCCTCGCGCGGCAGTCCTTCTCTGATCAATTCCTCTTCGGCCCTGGCTATATCCAGGGCTGAAACACCCTGGAGGAGGCTCCGAAACTGGGCTTTGACTTCTTCCGGGTCTGCCCCCTGATGGATTTTCCGGATTATTTCTTTGAGGATTTCCTTGCGGTCCCTCCCGAAGAGCTCGCTCATCCTGTTCACCTCCGTGGTATTTTACTACTCAGATTTTTTACTGGAAAAGCAGAGCGTTTTCAGCGACTTTTGTCCCAGGCTTAGCCTGGCTTAAAGGTCCCACCCGGAAGCGGGTTTCAGGAGATGCCAGCTCGCCCCCAATTTTGTTTCGTGGGGTGACACCCCCCACTTCCCCCCGTCAGGGGGACTCCGTCCCCCTGCACCCCCCTTTCCTGCAACCCAGCCACGAGGGGGCCTCTTAACCCCGGCGAACCCCCAGCAAACGAGGGTGGGGAGAACGTTGAAAAACCCTGGCGCATTTACTGCCCCGATTTGACAGGGTTCTGGAAAAGCTGTATACTTGTTTAGGCAAGTAGATGACCGAGCACTGACCATGGAAGAGGCCTTCGTCCCCAAGTATTACCGGATAAAGGAAGAAATCCGCCGGCGCATCGCTTCAGGACAGTATTCCGCCTTTCAGCGCATCCCCTCCGAATTGGAACTGGCTCAGGAGTTCAACGTAAGCCGCGGCACTGTTGAGAGGGCCATACGTCTGCTGGTGAGGGAAGGAATCCTCTACAGGGAGCAGGGCAGAGGGACTTTCGTGGCCTTCCCCCGCTTTGATGAGATTTCCTTCAGGCTCAGCGATTTCTGGGAGGAAGCTAAAAGGGCCGGTTGCAAGGCCAGGATCAGGCTCCTGAAGGCTGAAAAACGCCCGGCCGATGAGTTGAGCGCTTCCCGCCTGGGGATACCCCCCGGCGCCCCCATCATTGAAATTGAAAGGCTCCGCTACCTGGACGATGTCCCCATCGCTTATGAGTTCAGGCGGCTTTCTTACGACCTCTGCCCGAAGCTCCTTGAGGAGGATCTGGAGAAATCCTCCATCCACCAGCTCCTCATAGGGAAATACCGCCTTCCCCTGCTCAAGGCAGTGTATACCATTGAGGCGATCCTTATAGAAGGGGAGATCGCCTCGCTCCTTGAGGTTGCCCCCGGAACCCCCGGGTTCCGGATTGACCGTTTAACCTACACCAAGGGGCTCAAGCCGGCTGTCTGGTTCCACCAGATTTACCGGGGGGACCGTTACCGGTTCACGGCCGAGCTGGCCCCTTTCACGTAAAAACCTGAGGAGGGTTAGAAATGTCCAGGGCAAAGTTTATACTGACCGCACTGCTGGCGGTCTCTCTCCTGGCTTTCCTCGCCAGTTGCGGCCCCAAAGCTCCCGAAGTCTACAAGATCGGTTTCTTCTCCCCCACCACGGGGCCTGCGGCTGCCGACGGCACGAGCGCCCTGCATGCCGCTCAGCTCGCTGTCAAGTTCATCAATGACGCCGGCGGCATAAAGGGCAAGAAGCTGGAGCTCATCCATTACGACGATGCCGCCAAGCCCGACCAGGCTGTCAGCGTGGTCCGGAAGCTCATTGAGCAGGACAAAGTCATCGCCGTGATAAGCGGCTCCTACTCCGGAGCCACCAGGGCAGCGGCCAGCGTATGCCAGGAAGCCGGCATCGTTATGCTCTCCGCTTACGCCATCCACCCCGATATCACCAAGACTGGCGATAAGATCTTCAGGGTTGGAACCCTCGGAACGGTGGAGGGGAAGGTGGGCGGCGCCCTCGTGGTGGACAAGCTCGGGGCCAAGCGCATTGCCATCCTCACCATAGACAACGACTTCGGCAGGGCCCTGACGGAGGGGTTCAAGTCTTACCTCCAGGGCAAGGATGTCCAGATCGTCTTTGAGGAGAAATATCCCCTGGGGGAGACGGAATTCAAGGCCATCCTCCAGAGGGTTAAGGAAGCCAACCCCGATGTCCTCTTCGCTTCCGGCTACTACAGCGAGGCCGCCAACCTGGTGCGCCAGGCCAAGGAGATCGGGCTTACGGCTCAGATCGTTGGCCAGGAAGGGTATGACTCCCCCAAGTTCCTGGAGCTGGCTGGCGATGCTGCCGAGGGGGTCATAATCGTGACGGACCTCAACCGCGACGACCCCAGGGAGATAGTCCAGAAGTTCCTGGCCGAATACCAGAAAGAATACGGCATCCCGGCCGACATGGTGGGGGCCTCGGCATTTGATGCCGTGCAGATCCTGGCCTGGGCCATTGAGAAGGGCGGCCCCACCACCGAGGGCATCGTGAAGGCTCTCAAGGAGTTGAAGAACTTTGACAAAGCCGTAACCGGCCCGATCCTCTATTATACCCCTGGCAGGGAAGCTGTGCGGCCGGTTGGGGCTCAGATCGTGAGGGGCGGGGCTTTCCACTACTTCGCTCACTTTGACGATCCTGCCCTCATAACCCCGCCTCAGTAAGGTAGAACGCCGGGGGTCCGGGGGCATATCTTTCCGGGAGGACAAAGGATGGGCTCTTTCCTCCAGCTCTTGGCCAGCGGTCTCGTCCTGGGGTGCATATATGTTCTCATCGCCATAGGCCTCACAATGGTCTACGGCATCCTCCAGATCCTGCATATTGCCCATGCTGCCGTCTACACCATCGGGGCGGCGGTGGGCCTTGCGGTCTTCAACCTCACCGGGAACTTCTGGCTGGCTCTGCCTCTGGCCATGCTGGCCGGAGGGGTTACCGGTGTCCTCATTTACTGGGCCGTATACCGCAGGATGCTGGATGCGCCGCGCATCGTCCCCCTCATAACCAGCATAGGCCTCTTCATCATGGCCCAGGATCTGCTCCAGAAGAAATGGCTCCTGGGCCCTTACATGCACGCTTTTCCCGCTCAGGTGGGCCTGCCACCCCTGCAGACCCCTTACCTGCGCCTCACTTCAAACGAAGTCATGATCCTGCTCCTCACGGTCCTCTTCCTCCTGGCCGTTTACCTGATAATAACCAGGACGAAGGTGGGCCTGGGCTGGAGGGCGAGTGCCCAGGACAGGGAGATGGCAGCCGCTCTGGGGGTTAACATAAATCAGGTAATAACCCTGAACTTCCTGATAGGCTCCATGCTGGCGGCGGCAGCTGGCGTCCTGGTGGGGGTTTACTACAACAAGGTTTTCGCCACCATGGGCGATGTCCCCTCGTATAAGGCTTTCGTGATAATAGTGCTGGGAGGGCTTGGCAACATACCGGGAACGATCGTGGCGGGGATCCTCCTTGCCCTGGCGGAGACTTTCCTGGTGGCGACAGTGGGCTTTGTGCTTCCGAGGGATGCCATCGCCTTCCTGGTGCTTATCCTTGTGCTCATGTTCCGTCCCAGGGGGCTCCTGGGTGGAGGCTAACTCTTGCTGGAGGGGAAGCCAGTGCTGGAGGCAATCTTCGGGCAGTATCTTGTGAGCATCCTGATTTTCTGCGGGATCTGGGCCGTTCTGACCCTCAGCCTCAACATCCTCACCGGGTATGCTGGGCAGGTTTCCCTCGGGCATGCGGCCTTCTTCGGCATCGGGGCTTACACCTCAGCCATCCTGACCACCCGCTACGGCTGGCCCTTCTGGCCTGCTTTCCTGGCATCCATACTGGTTACCGGCCTGGTAGGGGGATTCCTTGGCCTTCCCAGCCTACGGGTCCGCCACGATTTCCTGGTCCTGGCCACCATGGGGATAAACTTCGTGGCGGTGGGGGTGTTCAAGTATGTGGATTTCTTCGGCGGGGCCATGGGGATAATCAACATCCCCAGGCCTTCCCTCGGCGGCATGGTTCTGCGGGGCGAGAAGTTCCTCCTCCTGGTCCTCCTATACCTTGCCTTCACCGTCTGGTCCTCCCATTCCCTCTCCCGCCGGCGGGCTGGTCTGGCTCTCAGGATGGTCAAGAGCGATGAGGATGCTGCTGAAGCCTGTGGGGCAAGCGTGGCCCGCTTCAAGATTTACGCCTTCATCATAAGCGGGGCCCTGGCGGGGGGAGCCGGAAGCCTGTATGCCCACTTCCTGGGGAGCATTTTCCCCGATCACTTCGCCTTCGCCGAATCCATAGTCATCCTCTCAATGCTGGTCTTCGGGGGGATCGGGACGATAAGGGGGGCTCTTCTGGGGGCTTTCCTCCTCAAAGCCCTGCCGGAATACCTCCGGGTGGTGGGGGATTACCGATACACCCTTTACGGCGGGATCCTGGTCCTCATGATGCTGTTCCAGCCCATGGGGATAATAGGGGATAGAAGCTGGCTCTGGGAGAAGCTCAGGGCCTGGTTCGGCCGGAGGTAGACCATGGCGCCCATCCTCAGGACTGAAAAGCTCAGCAAATACTTCAGCGGTCTCAAAGCGGTGGATGGGGTGGATGTGGAGGTCTGGGAAGGGGAGATCCTGGGGCTTATAGGCCCCAACGGTGCCGGCAAAACCACTCTCTTCAACCTCATCTCGGGTTTCCTTAAGCCCACTTCGGGCAGGATCTTCTTCCGGGAGCGCCGCATAGATGGCCTTCGCCCTCACGCCATCGCCTCCATGGGCGTGGGCAGGACTTTCCAGATCGTGAGGCCCTTCTCCGAGATGACCGTTCTGGAAAATGTCCTGGCTGCCCTCGGCCACCCCTTTTACCCCAGGTTAGAAGCTTTCACCTCAAGCTATTATTCCCCATCCGCTCTCAGGGAGGCCGAAGCGATTCTGGAGAAGACAGGGTTGATTAACTACGCCGGGGCAAGGGCAGGAGACCTGCCCATCGGGATAAAGAGGCAGGTGGAGATTGCCAGGGCCCTGGCCCTCAGGCCATCCCTCCTCCTCCTTGACGAGCCGGCCGCGGGCCTTATCCACGAGGAGCTGGGCCAGCTCGCCGGGCTTATAAGGA
>DAOUBN010000295.1:0-5462 GCA_034432815.1 Anaerolineae bacterium
ACTCCTCCCTCGTTACGGCCACCGAGGGAACAGCCCTTACAAACCAGGCAACCAGGTCCAGGGCAGCCTCGTCCCCCAGGACCTTCCTCACGCTTGTGGGGACTTCTACTGTTAACTCAAGGCTTCTCCTTTCCATGGCTCAGGCCTCCTTCACCTCAAAAATTGCCCTATGGCCAATATGACCATCCTAAACCCTTAAGGGACTTCTGCCGCTAATTCGTCCACAGCATTTCTCCTGGGCTGATTTGCCTTAATGTTCTCCGGCTTCAGGAGCCTGCAGGAATTCCTTTATCCTCCTGGCCAGTTCCCGGGTGATCCCGGGAACAGAGGCTATCTCGTCCACTTCGGCTTTCCGGAGGGCTTCCAGGGAGCCGAAGCGTTCCATAAGGGCGCGGCGGCGCTTCGGGCCGATGCCGGGTATGGCTTCAAGGGAAGCGGAAAGTGTCTCTTTCCGGGACAGTTTGTGATGGTATGAAAGGGCGAAACGGTGAGCTTCATCCCGGATGCGCTGGAGAAGGGATAGAGCCCTGGAGCCTGGAGGGAGCCTTATCGGCTCCTCTCTCCCGGGGACGAAGACCTCTTCTTCCCTCTTGGCCAGAGCTGCCACGGGTATGTCCTCTATGCCCAGGTTCTCCAGCACCTTAAGGGCAACCCCAAGCTGTCCCTTCCCCCCATCCACGAGGACCAGGTCCGGCCTGTGGGGCCAGGGTTCATCGGAAGTTGCCAGGCGCAACTCGCTCTCCCGCGCCTCAAGGTAGCGTCGGAAGCGGCGCTCCAGGATTTCCCCGAGCATGGCGTAATCATCAACTTTGTCCACTCCTTTTATCCGGAAGTGACGGTAAAGGCCCTTGCGGGGGAAGCCGTTGACGAAAACCACCATGCTTCCTGTTGCCCACTCCCCCTGGATGTGGGAGACATCGTAGCACTCAATCCGGACAGGGAGCCTGGGAAGGTCCAGAGCCTCTTCCAGTTCCGCCAGGGCATCCATCCCCTTCTTCCTTTCCCTCTCCCGGCTTTCCCTTATGCTCTCCAGGGTTTCGGCGGCGTTCCGGAGGGCCATTTCCATCAGCTCTTTTTCCACATCATCCTGCGGAAGCCTCAGTTTCACCTCCCCGCCCCGGCGGGCGCTGAGCCACTCCTCAATCACCGGGGCCTCTTCAATTTGTTCCGAAACGATTATTTCCGGAGGGATGAAGGCAGCTTTTTCATAAAATAGCTTCAGGAAGGCCGCAAGGCTCTGCCCTTCCTCCAGTTCGGCCCCTTCCAGGAGGAAATATTCCCTGCCCACAAGCTTCCCATTCCTGACGAAGAAGACCTGGACGCACGCTTCCTCCCCCGAGCGGAAGTGGGCGATGAAATCTTCATCCTGGAGGCTGGAAGAAACCACGCGCTGATGCTGGGCAATCTTTTCCAGGGCGAAGATCTGATCCCTTATAGCCGCCGCCTTTTCAAAGGCCAGCGCGGAGGCAGCCTCCTCCATTCTCCTCCGGAGGTCGGACAGGATCTCCTCAGTTCGCCCTTTGAGGAAGAGGATGACCTGCTCTATGATGGCTCTGTATTCTTCAGGGGAGATCTCCCCCGTGCACGGGCCGACGCACCGGCCAATATCGTAATAGAGGCATGGCCGAACCCTCTTGCCGGGGGAAGGATCGGAGCAGGTGGCGTAGGGGAATATCCTGCGGATGAAATCCATGGTCTGGTGCAGGGCGGAGGTGGAGGTATAGGGGCCGAAGTAGAGGGAGCCATCCTGCTCCATCCTCCTGGTCACCAGGATGCGGGGGAAGGTTTCCTGCCAGGTGATTTTGATATATGGGTATTGCTTGTCGTCCCGGAGGCGGATGTTGAAAGGCGGGCGATGCCGCTTGATCAGGTTGCACTCAAGGACCAGGGCTTCCACTTCGTTCCGGGTCAGGATAAATTCCACCGAAGCCACCCTTTCGGCCAGGAGGCGGACTTTGAGGGAGGAGCGGCTTGAGGGCTGGAAGTAAGAGCGAACCCGGTTCCGGAGGTTGACGGCCTTGCCCACGTAGAGGACCTGCCCCCGGGAATCCCTGAATATGTAAACCCCTGTCTCGGGCGGTATGGCTTTCAGTTGTTCTTCAAGCATTATACCGGCTTCCCCCCCGCCATCATGAGCCCTATGGCTTTAAGGTCGGCTTCCTGGGCATCCATTACCCCCATGAGTTGCCCTTCAAACATCACAGCGATGCGGTCGCTCATGCACATGATTTCTTCCAGGTCCTCCGAGATAAGCAGGATCGCAGCCCCCCGGTTGCGCTGCTCAATGAGTTGCCGCCGGACGTAATCCGTGGCCTTTATGTCCAGGCCATAAGTGGGGTGCGCTGCCACGATAAGCCTGGGGCGGCCGCTCGTTTCCCTGGCCAGGATGAGGCGCTGAATGTTCCCGCCCGAAAGGAACTTAGCCGGGGTGTTCTTGCTGGGGGTTATGATTTCAAACTCGTTTATCTTCTTCTCAGCGAATTCGCTGGCCCTGCGGTAATCAATGAAGAAACGGCGGCAGAATTGAGGGTGGCGGTAGAACTTGAGGAGGAGGTTGTCAAGGACGCTCATGTTGGGGGCAAGTCCCATGCTTATCCTCTCTTCCGGGACGTGGGCCACGCCGAGGTCGGCAATTTCCCGGGGTGAGAGGTTGGTTATATCCCTGCCATCCAGGAGGACCTGGCCAGAGGTGGCTTTCCGCAGGCCGGTTATCACCTCCACGAGTTCTTTCTGGCCGTTTCCAGCCACCCCTGCGATCCCGAAGATTTCCCCTTCCCGGATGGAAAAGGAAATGCGCTTGAGGGCCGGAAGCCCCTTATCGTTCAGGGCGCACAGTTCCCTCACCTCCAGAACAACCTGGCCCTTCTCGTTCGGGGGAAGGGTCACTTCGCAAAAGGTCTGCTCCCCCACCATCATCTCTGCCAGCTGGGGAATGGTCACTTCGGAAGTTCTGGCCGTCCCCACCACCTTGCCTTTCCTCAGCACTGTAACCCTGTCGCTCACCTCCATCACTTCCTTCAGTTTGTGGGTGATGAAAATTACCGTTTTTCCCTCGCTGGCCATGCGCTTCAGGGCTTCAAAGAGTTCAGCGGTTTCGGACGGAGTGAGCATCGTGGTGGGTTCATCCAGGATCAAAATCCGGGCGTTCCTGTAAAGGGCTTTGGCGATTTCCACCCTCTGCTTTTCCCCAGCCGAGAGTTGCCAGACATAAGCGTCAAGGTCAACCTTGACGCCGTATTGCTCCAGCACCCTTTCAATATCCTTCCTGGCCCTTTCCAGCGGGAAGAAGAAATTACCCGGCAGGCCCAGGACGATGTTTTCCCCAACAGTGTGGGAAGGGATAAGGTGGAAGTGCTGGTGGACCATCCCGATGCCCAGGGCTATGGCGTCCCTGGGGGAGCGGATGTGGGCTCTTCGGCCGTTTACGTATATTTCGCCTTCGTCGGCCTGGTAGATCCCGTAGAGGATGTTCATTAAAGTGGTTTTGCCGGCCCCATTCTCTCCAAGGAGAGCATGGATCTCCCCGGGAGCGGCTTCAAAGTTTACGTGGTCGTTGGCCACCACACCGGGGAACCTCTTCACAATGTTGACCATCCTGACGGCTGGATCGGGCGCCATGGCTTTAACCTCCAGAGGTTTTCTCTCTGTAGATGGCTTCCCGGACCTCTGCCATGGTCCTTTCGGCGATGGTTTTGGCCCTGCGCCGGCCATCTTCCAGGACATCCCAGACGAAAGAGGGATCAGAGGCAAGCTCACTTCGCTTTTCCCGGAAGGGGGCGAAGTAATCGCTTATGTTGCGGGAAAGGATTTTCTTGCAATCCACGCAACCGATGCCGGCTGTCCGGCATTCCCTGTCTATCCTCTCCACTTCGCCGGGGGAGAAGAATTTGTGGAAGGAGAAAACGTTGCAGACTTCCGGGCGGCCGGGGATGTGGCGGTGGGTGCGCTGGGGGTCAGTCACCATCATCATGACCCTCTGGTGGATTTCTTCCGGAGGGGCGGAGATCTCAATGTGGTTGTTGAGGGATTTGCTCATCTTGTTCACGCCGTCAATGCCCAGGACTTTCGGGAAATCGGTGTAGAGGGCCTGGGGTTCCACCAGCACCGGCCCGAAGAGGTGGTTGAACCGGCGCACCACTTCCCTTGTGAATTCAAGGTGCGGGGCCTGATCCACCCCCACCGGGACTATTTCAGCCTTGTAGAGGGTTATATCGGCAGCCATAAGCACGGGGTAGCCCACGAGGCCATAGTTCACGTTATCGGGTTGAGCCCGGACTTTCTCTTTGAAAGTGGGCAAGCGCAGGAGCCAGCCCAGCGGGGTTATGGTGGAGAAATACCAGGCAAGTTCTATAACTTCCGGCACTGAGGACTGAACGAAAACTATAGATTTCTTCGGGTCAACCCCCGCAGCCAGCCAGTCTAGGACCATCTCGGCCGTGAGTTCCCGCAGGTTCTCAAAGGAAGTGGTCATGGCGTGAAGGTCCACCACGCAGTAGATGGTCTCATAACCTTGCTCCTGCAGAGCCACGTAGTTCCTTATGGCCCCCAGGTAATTGCCAATATGCTGTCTTCCGGTGGGGCGAGCTCCGCTGAACACTCTTTTCCCCATACTTTTCCTCCCGGGCTTTTTGGCATAAGTTTACCACAAGGGGAAAGCCAAGACAAGGGTTTCGCCCATGGCCAAGGAGAGGCGAAACCCCTCCTGGGGAGCCTGGGAGTGTCCCACCCGTTCCCTGCAGCTCAGCCTGACTTCAGGGGATGGCAACTCGCCCTCAGTTTTTCAGCCCACACCAGGTTGACAAACCTGCCGAACCGGGTAATATGCACTGATGTGAGACCAGCGCGGGAGGGAGAAATGGAAGAATTGTTCCGGAAAGTGGCCTTTGAAGCTGCCATCAGGGCCGGGGAAATAGCAGCCTCGGCCCTGGAAAAGCCCAGGGAAGTCCACCACAAAGGGCCGAGAGACCTCGTCACTGATGCCGATCTCGCCGCCGAAAAGGCAATAGTGGACATCATAACTTCCTGGTTCCCGGACCACTCCATTTGCTCCGAAGAAAAACCTTTCCAGCAGGGTGATTCCCCTTACACCTGGTATATTGACCCCCTGGACGGCACCACCAATTATTTCCACCGCCTGCCCATCTTCTGCACTTCTGTAGCTCTGGCGGAGAAGGGGGATGTGATCCTGGGGGTGGTATACGAGCCTCTGAGCAGGCGCCTGTTCTGGGCTCAGAAGGGGAAGGGCGCCTATTTGAACGAGAAACCCATCAGGGTGAGCTCAACTCCTTCCCTTGAGGAAAGCCTGGTGGGACTTGACCTCCCGCGCCCTCAGTCCGCCCGGGCCATGTTCAGCACCCTCATCCCTAAACTTATGGACAGGGTGTTCACTGTAAGAGCAATGGCTTCAACGTCGCGAGGGGGGAAGAACAGGGCGGCATCGCCCAGGATTTCGGGCAGGGGAG
>DAOUBN010000296.1:0-3126 GCA_034432815.1 Anaerolineae bacterium
GGATAGGGGTTGCTCTTATAGGCCGCAACCACCCGCTGGGAGGGATCCTGGCGGCAATCCTCTACGGTGCCCTCCAGCACGGCGGCCGCTACATGGAATATCAGGCGGGCGTTGATTCGGAGATGGTCAGGGCCATAAACGGGATCATAATCGTTGCCCTCTCCGTTCCGGAGCTCTGGACAATCATCAGGAGGAGATTAAAGCGATGAACCGGCGGAGGACCCTCTGGATCGTCGCGATCATTGTTGTAAGTTTGCTCATCTTTTACGGCGTGGAGGTGGCCGGCCTCAGGCCCTTATCCATACTGGAAGCGACCCTCCTGGCCATGACCCCCCTTGTTCTGGCAGCCGTTGGCGAGTGCATAAACGAGAAAGCCGGGCTGGTCAACATCGGGCTGGAGGGGATACTGCTCATAACCTCGGTCCTGGGGGTTTACGGGGCCGAAATCTTCGGGAACGGCTGGGGGGGATTGCTCTTCGGGATGCTCATTGGGGCCCTGATAGGCCTTTTCATGGGGCTTGTGAGCGTATACGCCAGAGCATCTCAGGTGGTGGCTGGCATGGGGATTAACATCTTCGCCCTGGGCTTTGTCCCCTTCCTCCTGAGGGCCATCTGGGCTTTCCCCGGAATTCACCTTTTCCCCCGCACCCTCATGGTCCAGCCCCTTTACACGCCGATAGGCAGGATAAACCCGGTGACCATAATCGCCGTGGCCCTGGCCATCCTGAGCCACTTCCTGCTCCACCGGACCGTCCTTGGCTTCAGGATAAAGGCCTGCGGCGAGAGGCCGGAGGCTGCTGATGTGGCCGGGATAAGGGTTGACCTTGTGAGGATCTTCACCGCCACCCTTGGGGGAGCCCTCTGCGGGCTGGGAGGGGCTTTCATGCCCCTCTGCTGGTTCGGCGGAGTGGTGAAGGAAATGTCTGCAGGGCGGGGGTTCATCGCCCTGGCCTGCGTGGTCTTTGCGGGGCTTGAGCCCCTTCTGGCCCTGGCCGCCGCCTTCATCTTCGGCTTTGCCGAGGGCTTCGCTTACGCCGTGGCTATCACCCCGGGGGTGAAGGAGGTCATCCCCTTCTACTTCGTGCACATGATCCCATACATAACCACCCTCCTGGTGGTGACGGTGGCCATTGGTCAGAGGAGGTTCCCGGCGGCTTCGGGCATCCCTTACCGCCGCGAGTGATCCGGGGAGGATCAACCATGGGAACGGTCCTCGGGATCGTGGGTTCAGCAAGGCGGTGGGGCAACTCAGAGGTCCTGGTCAGGCATGCTCTGGATGGGGCGCGGGAGGCCGGGGCTTCGGTAGCGGCCCTCAGGGTTACCGATCTCCACATTGAGCCATGCACTGGATGCATGCGCTGCGCCTTCCGGGGCGAGGGTTGCCCCATCCAGGACGATATGGAGTTCTTCCTGGAGACAGCGCTCCGGGCCGATGGCATCATCCTGGCCGCCCCCACTTACTTCCTGAACGTCCCTGGCCCCCTGAAAAGCATATTTGACCGCCTCCTGATGCTCTCTCCCAGGTGGGATGTCCGGAAGGATGAGGAACTGAAGCCCGGAGGGGTCATAGCGGTGGCAGGCCTTTCCCCGTGGAGGGGGGTCGCCAGGCCTTTTCTGAACGCCTTCCTCTATGCCCTGGGCTTTGTTCCGGTGGAGAGCGTGGCTGTCTTCTGCCCCGGCCCGGGCGAGAGTCTCCTGGACGACGGGATTGTGGGAAAGGTCCGGGAGCTCGGTCGCCGGGTGGCGAGAGGGGAAAGGAGAGCTTTCCTGGCCGAGGGCAATCGGTGTCCCGTCTGCGATTCCGATTTCTTCCGCCTGGAGGGGGCTGAAGCCGAATGCCCCATCTGCGGGACGAAGGCCCGCATCTTGATGGAAGAGGGGAGGGCAAGGCTGGATTTCTCGGGTGGCCTTTCGGACCGCTGGACCTCGGAGGGGCTCAGGAAGCACCTGAACGAGTGGATAAGGGAAACGGGGGTCAGGTTCATGGCCGTGAGGCAGCAGGTAAAGGAGCGCCGCCAGCCGCTGGAAGGGATGGAGCTTACCTGGTTGAAGCCTCCAGAAAGGAGGCAGGACGATGGGAGGGGCGAAGAAGGGGCTGGGAAGGGGGCTTGAGGCTCTTATCCCTTCGCTTGGCCTGGAGGAAAGCGGGGCCATAAAGGAGATCCCCGTTGATGAAATCATCCCGAACCCCTATCAGCCCAGGCGGAGCCTCCATGAGGAATCCCTGGAGGAGCTGGCTCAGTCCATAAGAGAGCACGGCCTGATCCAGCCCCTCATTGTCACCAGGGATGAAGAGAGCGGCAAATATCAGCTCATAGCCGGAGAAAGGCGCTGGCGTGCGGCCATGATGGCCGGATTGAGCACCGTTCCGGCCATCGTGAAGGAGGTCAGCCCCAGGCAGATGCTGGAAATCGCCCTGGTGGAGAACATCCAGAGGGCCGACCTTAACCCGCTGGAGGAGGCCGAAGCTTATCGTTTCCTGATAGAAGAATTCGGCCTGACCCAGGAGGAAGTGGCGAAGCGGGTTGGGAAGAGCAGGGCGGCGGTGGCCAACACTGTCCGGCTCCTGCGGCTTCCTCCCGAGGTTAAGAAAGCCCTGGCCGAGGGCCTGATAACCGAGGGGCACGCCAGAGCGCTCCTCGCCCTCCCTTCCCCTGAGCTCCAGATAAAGGCTATGGAGAAGATAATCAGGCAGGGGCTGAACGTCCGCCAGACGGAAGAACTGGTGAAGAAGCTTCAGGAGCCGGCGGGAACCTTCAAAGGAGAAGTGCACCCTGAAATCCGGAGGCTTGAGGAGAGACTTCAGGAGAACCTGGGGACCAGGGTCCGGCTTGTCAAGGGAGCCCGGGGCGGCAAGCTCATCATTTTCTTCTATTCTGACGAGGATTTCAGGCTGATCTGCGAACGCATCCTGGGCGGTCCTTTCCTCTGACCCTCTTCGCAAGGGCAGGGGAAAATCGGAGGCGGAGGGGGCGAAGCCCCCATGCAGGGGGGCTGCGGGGGGGGTCCCCCTGCCCCTTTTCTTCTCTCCAAAGGGGTTGAATCGGGGGTGGAGGCGAAGCCTCCTCCCGGGCCGTAGGGAGGGGCCCCAAAATTGGGGGGCGCCGGGGGGCAGAGGCCTCAGGC